>JBCBQE010000330.1:0-7178 GCA_039820385.1 Cyanobacteria bacterium J06635_10 | reverse complement strand
GCTCGTTTTACATTTTCCCCAATCTATACGTAAGTATGGAATCTATAATGATTATTTATAAGTTTTACGTGATGTGAAACATCTGTCAACCTTAATCAATATTATTGTTGGCGGAAATTGTAAAACGAGCCAGGTACTTTTAAATACTGTCAAAAGGTAAAATAAGCTAAGTCATTAAAAGACTATAAAACCGACTCCGGGACTCAGAGAAAGTATATGCCCAAAACTCAATTCCCTAAAGCCGTTGGTGCTGGGAATGACGAGTTGAAAGGAATATTACTCCGCCTTAATTAAGGTAATGAATTTGGCAGTATGGTTAAACCTGTAGAAGATTTTCTAGGCAATACTGATGATTTCTAGAATAATCTTCCACTTTCTGAACTCGAAACAGTCAAATCACCCCCCGACCGTCGATAAAGTATAGCTGCATGAGTATTTTGCTATGGTAGTAGCTGTAGCAAAAGTTGTAGCTATAAATGTTCTTATCAACTGAGTTGAGAGCAATTTTGTTGTGTTTCAGTATAAAAAAGTGAGAATAGCAATACTTAAATAAGTGACAGAAGTCTTCCTAGGAAGTAACATATTTTTCTGCGAAAATTTATTATCAATACTGATAAACCTAGGCGGCGATGGTTTTCCAAATCCCGGAAAATGCAAGCAATCTTCCGTTCAATGAAAAAGAAAAAATTAAATTGACTCATTATTAACATTCTGCGAACAATTTATCATCTACTTTAGAAGGTGAACAGGTGTGTCTTTAACTAACCCTTCGCTAACTAAAGTGAGTGTAAGCAGTAATACTGATGGCTATATTTATGCCACTTTCTCACATCACGGTTCGTTACGGTGCACCCAAACTGGGTAAACTGTGCCAGACCGTCTTTTGGGAAAGATTTTTTGAAAAGGGTTAAGTAATCAATCGGAGTGGTAAAGAATATGAATTATCAAGGTGCTGTTGAAAGTACTGCTAACACGTTGGGAAGTAGCCGCATTTTTCTATATGAAGTAGTCGGTTTACATCAGAATAAAGAAGCTGATAAAACAAACTACCCAATTCGTAAAAGTGGCAGTGTATTCATCAGAGTGCCTTACAACCGCATGAATCAAGAAATGCGGCGTATCTCTCGCCTAGGCGGCAAAATTGTTAGCATTCAATCAATGAGTGCTTTGGAGCAGCTTAATGGTAATGCTGCTGCAAATGGTTCTAACGGTGCTAGCAATCAAGGGAATGTTGAAGTCACATCTGTTGCAAATAACGCAACCGATGAAAAGTCTAGGAAGAAGGATAAAAAAGGCAACACCATGACTGAAGCGAAAGCCAAAAAGAAGGACGTTCCCGTAAATACTTACCGTCCCAAAGCTCCATATATCGGTAAATGTCTATCTAATGAAGAATTGGTTGGCGAAGGCGGAATCGGTACCGTACGCCACCTAAAATTTGACCTTTCTGCCGGAGATTTACGTTATTTAGAAGGTCAAAGTATCGGCATAGTTCCACCGGGAGTAGACAAGAATGGTAAGCCTGAGAAACTCAGACTGTATTCCATCGCTTCAACTCAACATGGTGATGACGTAGATGATAAAACTGTATCATTGTGCGTTCGCCGATTGGAGTACAAGCACCCAGAAACAGGCGAAACAGTCTACGGTGTTTGCTCAACTTACTTAACTGGTCTTGAGGTAGGAGCAGATGTTAAAATAACAGGCCCGGTGGGTAAGGAAATGTTGTTACCCGACGATCCCGAAGCCAACATCATCATGATGGGAACTGGTACCGGTATTGCTCCTTTCCGTGCTTATTTATGGCGGATGTTTAAGGATGAAGAAAGGAAAGTCAATACTGATTATCAATTCAAGGGTTTTGCTTGGCTGATATTTGGTATTCCTACTACTCCAAATATCCTATATAAGGAAGAACTTGAAGAATTACAGTCCAAGTATCCCGATAACTTCCGTTTAACTTACGCCATCAGCCGCGAACAGAAAAACAGTGAAGGCGGTAGAATGTACATCCAGCACCGTTGCGAGGAGTACGCCGACGAATTATGGAATATGGTTAAGGACGAAAAAACTTATACCTACATTTGCGGTTTGAAGGGTATGGAAGATGGCATTGATGCCGCGCTTTCTGCTGCTGCTGCTAAAGAAGGTGTGGACTGGAAAGATTACCAGAAGCAACTTAAAAAAGCACACCGCTGGAACGTAGAAACCTATTAATAGAAGTTGTTAGTCATAATACACATTGACTTCTGACTTTTGATACAACATGATTAGGTAGGGTGTATTGCCCTACCTATATTATTTAATGGAGTTGGGTATAAATCAGGTGGGTTTTAAGCTGGGAATCCTGGGATTAGGCACTGTCGGATGCGGTACAGTGCAGTTATTGCTTGATAGCAATGGTCGTCATCCCTTATTAGAAGAAATTGAAATATATCGCGTCGGAGTACGATCGCCAGATAAACCTCGTGAGGTCAAATTGCCGAAAGGGGTTATCACTACAGATTTAGAGTCAATTGTCACCGACCCTGAGATAGATATTGTCGTAGAATTAATGGGTGGATTGGAACCAGCGCGAGAACTGATGCTCAAAGCCATCCGCCATGGTAAACATGTTGTGACTGCCAATAAAGCCGCAATTTCACGTTTTGGATCGGAGTTGTATACAGCCGCCAATCAAGCAGGAGTATATGTGATGCTTGAAGCTTCTGTTGGTGGTGGAATTCCGGTAATTCAACCCTTGAAGCAATCTTTGAGCGTCAATCGGATTAAAGCAGTTACTGGTATTATTAACGGTACTACTAACTATATCTTGACGCGGATGCAGGATGAAGGTAGTAGTTTCGATGATGTATTAGCTGATGCACAGAATTTGGGTTATGCAGAAGCAGATCCCACAGCCGATGTAGAAGGTTTAGACGCTGCCGACAAAATCGCCATCTTAGCATCTATAGCTTTTGATGGAGGCGTAAAAAGAGAAGATGTGTATTGTGAAGGCATTCGGCAGATCAGCAAAACAGATATTGAATACGCTCAAAAGCTGGGATTTGTAATCAAGTTGTTGGCGATCGCCAAAAAAGTTAATAAATCATCGCTTTCTGTTAGAGTTCATCCCACTTTAGTGCCCTCGGAACACCCCTTAGCGAGTATCAACGGCGTTAATAATGCCATTTTTGTAGAAGGTGAACCCATCGGACAAGTAATGTTTTTTGGGCCTGGTGCAGGTGCGGGTGCTACAGCCTCGGCAGTATCATCAGATATTTTAAATCTTGTTTCTCAACTGATAATTTTACCTGAATCAAATAGAGAAAATTCAAAATATCAAATTTCTAATTTAGATCCATTACTATCTAGTTTTCATCAAGAATATTGCCAGTTAGCTCGGAGTGAAGAACTGGTAACTCGATTTTATGCGCGTTTCCTGACAAAAGATCAATCAGGAGTCATTGGTAGATTAGGAACTTGCTTCGGTAAATGTGGAGTCAGCTTGGAATCAGTTGTCCAAACTGGTTTTCAAGAAGAATTAGCGGAAATCGTAGTTGTGACTCACGATGTCACCGAAGGTAATTTTCACAAAGCCTTAGATGAAATTCGCAATCTTGAAGCAGTTGATAGTATTCCTAGTTTGTTGCGAGTGCTTTAGAGAGCAAGGGAGTAAGTAAGGAGGAGTTAAGAGTTATGAATTATCCGATCGTCATATTGTCAACTTGTCTCTTTGTATCCCAATCCTCTTGGGCTTAATACACGATCGCTAAAAAATAATATTTATGTTGAAAAAAGTCATGTAAGGGGATAGTCTATGGCTTAATTTTGTTAGAAGCAAATTCTAATACCAATAGAGTAATTATCACGATGACTAACAAGTCCCCTTTTGAATCTGAGTCATCTTCAGACGATAGAGTAATTATCACGATGACTAACAAGTCTCCTTTTGAATCTGAGTCATCTTCAGACGATGACTTGGGATTTGACGATATTATCGGCATATTAATTGCCTTTCTAACTATCGGTACAATTCTTTTTTGGTCTTTTACCCGAAAAGAGTCCGACTGGAAGTTTAGCAATTTGTTGTCAAAAGCTGCTAGTAAAGATCGGGTACAGTCAAATGAAGATAATAATTTGACTAATTTGACTAAGTTGTTTGCAGCTTCCCCAAAACCCAACAAGACTATTAAATCTCCTGAACCTTTTGAGTCGGATAAACCAAAGGAAAAAAAACCAATTTTCTTTGAGAGGGAAACATTTGGTAAGGTAATACCGCCATTCTTAATACCATTTCCCCAAACACAATTACCACGCGATTTAGATCAAGTAATACCCGGTGCCCAGTCTCCTGGCGATGCAAAACCTGAACCTGAGACACCCGTAGCTGTTAATACACCAGCTAGCCCTACCCCGACTCCAACACAAACAGCTAGCCCTACACCAACTCCAACACAAGCAGCTAGCCCTACACCAACTCCAACACAAACACCTACTCCGACGGCAACACCTACTGTAGAAGCCAAAGCTACTGAATTACCGACAATTCCAGCACCAATAGCTTTTCCTGATGTACCTGGTGATTTTTGGGCAAAACCTTTTATAAACGAACTTTCATCTCGGAGAATTATCGAGGGCTTTGAAGAAGATAACACGTATAGACCTCAACAAGCAGTCAACCGCGCTCAATTTGCGGCTATTCTTGGAAAAGCATTTCAAACCGATATTACCAATACTTCAAAAGAATTTGGAGATATACCTGGTGAATATTGGGCTGAAGCAGCAATTAAACAAGCTGTCAGCACAAAATTTATGAGTGGTTATCCCGGTAATGTTTTCCAGCCCGAGCAGAAAATTCCACGAGTGCAAGTAATAGTATCTCTCGCTAGCGGACTTAACTTGAAAATTCCTCCTTCCCCAGAGAAAGTTCTAAGCGTCTACAAAGATGCCGATCAAATTCCTGAATGGGCAAGAGATAAAGTCGCGGCTGCCACAGCTAACAATCTTGTTGTTAATCATCCAGATCCCAATTCATTTAACCCCAATAAAGAAGCTACACGAGCAGAAGTAGCAACAATGGTTCACCAAGCTCTGGTGAAAATGAATAAACTCGAACCGATCGAATCAAAATATGTAGTAGGTCAGTAGTAGGAATACTAAAATCAAAAGTGGACAAGTATTTGAAATGATACTTGTCCGCTTTTTTGAATGACGGGCACCCATTAAAATTTTTTTCTTCTAAAAAAATTTTAATGGGAACCCTTGACTATTGGCGATCTACTTGCCAAGATACCTGGACTTAAAATTGATGCAGCCAAAAAAATGCTCCTCAAGTGTTAGCCTTGAAAGCAGATCGTTACTCACTTTTAAGCATCTTTGCCTACGACTTGTGATTTGAGGGTTGTTATTTCACTAGTCAACTCAGTGCGAGTTGAGGCTTTGAGTAAGTAGCGGTAAACAAACCAGGCAGAATAACCAATACCAATCAATTCAAAAGTTGGTGCTACTAAGGGAATGTCATTCAATGCATCCAAGACAGACAGCACTACTCTAACTGCGATTAAGGCACCTAAACCTGTACCAAGCACAATCAAAAGCTGCTTATACTTATTTAAGTAGGTTCCCGCGTAATCGGAGAAATTGTTTAGAAAGCTCGAAAGTTGCTCTCCGTATTTTAGCCATTGCTCTTGAGACTGGGTGGAAGGCTGTATTTTGGTTATAGTTCCAGTAGGATTGTTCATTTCTGGGACTTTTGCCTCTGAAGTTTTAGTTTCCACGATTTCCGGTTCTTGCATTGGGGCTTCCATGATGGTAATACTAATTTTTATTCTTCTGGGGACAGTTACAACTTTTATGTTGTTTGAGTGGAGGTATAACCACTTTTTTAGGCTTTGCTTGAAAAGCGGTATAAAACGGTTTTAGTTTCCCACTCCCATAATTGTCCCTTAACCGCTACTTCATCAATTCTAAAGCTTAAAATAAGTTAAAGCGGTTATGCTTCAGAAGCGAGCAGGATAATCTGTTTCCAACAGTTTGGAGTTTTTAGTTGGAGGAACTAAAATCCCAAAAACGGTAATCCTATCCTGCATGTGCAAGTTGCTAACAATCATAGCTATTTAAGTACAGATTATGCAAAAATCTGTTTATTTTTTAGTTTCGATGGGATTTAAGTATCCCCCAAGCATGAGTTCTATCGGTTAAAAAAAACTTGCTCAACCGCGAGCTGGTAAGGCGCACTCAACACATGGTGAGAGGGTTTTCAAATGTATTCAACTCAACCTAAAATACGATCGTTTCATCAAAAAGTTTTCTTTTATGCTCTTCCATCTGATAGGTAAATTTTCTTAACTTAACTACATATTTGAATTATGAGAAATTTGATTGGGACTTATAATAAAGCTTTATCACAGAGAAATTTATCATCGAATTTTACGCCAATATTTAGCAAAAGTTAAGTATTCCAGACATTTCAATAAATCTAAATATCTAACTTACGATAGTTGTCGTACTTAGGGCGGCATGTTAATTGCTCCTCCTTACTTTTAGCTACTTTGGGAAAAGCGCGGGTAAATCCCGTCTCTATAAATTAAAAACTCCGACTTCCAGAAGAATTATGCTAGAAATCGGAGAATTATAATTTATTATTTTGTATTTGGTAGTTCAATAGCTGAGCCTAGGAGCTAAAGACGGTCATCTGAGCTATTGCTGACCAAAATGTTGTAATTTAACGGCTTAAATAAATTCCTCAGTAACTGAATTTAGTCCCAATCTGGAATATTTTTCAACTCTTCTCCACCAATACCAATTCCTGTATGGAATATTTCAGCATCAGCAATATTAATATTGTTCATCGATGCCTCGTAAACGTTGGAGTCATAAATTATAGCGCTAGCTAAATTGGCATCATTCAAATTAGCTTGCTTGAAATTAACGTTTGTTAAGAAGGCTGAACTTAGCTTAGCGTCTTGTAAGTTTGCACGAGTCAAGTCAGCACCCTCAAGATTCGCGTGTTCGAGGTTTGCTCCCTGTAAATTAGCTCCTCTCAAATCAGCACCAATTAAATGCGCACCGCGAAGATTTGCTCCAGACAAGTCGCACGCCATGCATTCCCTAGTTTCAAGCAGCTTTTGTACGTGCTGCGGATTTGCAGCTTTGACCATAGTAGCTCCCCTGCTTTTCGCTAGCTCGGTGAAAGC
>JBCBQE010000329.1:0-7187 GCA_039820385.1 Cyanobacteria bacterium J06635_10 | reverse complement strand
TAAAAACAATAGCAGCATGCCTGAATTCTTCTAAAAATCCTTCTCCTTTCAGTTTGCAATAGAATTAATAAGAGCTGATGGTAAGATTACAGATGATGAATTGGATTTACTATTAGCTTTAGGTGAATTGTGGAATATTGATATGGAAGGGTTTTTAAATTAAAGATTCGTAATTGTGAAATATTGAAACTGAGTAAAATAAAAACCGCGAACGAAAAATTCCTCCTCTCCAGCATTGCTGGAGATTTTTTATGTGGAAGCACTATCGACTTCAAATCGGGTAATCACGGTATAAGCCATTATCCAATCGGTTGCTTACCGGGATTCACCGCATGAATAAATTCGCTACCAGATTCAGGAAATCCTCGCTTATAACAAGCTTCTTCCGGTTTTCCCCATCCCAACTGCAAAATTATTTCTAAAAAGTTCGACTTTTCCCATTTACATAAACTAGCCCATTGGGTTCTAGTTTCTATTCTTTTAATATCTTCTATACTAATTTGTTGATATTGCTTACCGTGACTAACACTTAAATAAAAGTCCATACCTACAGTAACTTTATACCAAAATTCTAAAATTGAATTCTTGGCAGATTTTAGTATTTTCAAATCATTTTCTAGGGCAATTAACTGCCCATCGACTTCCGGGTAACGTAAACTTTCACCTTTAACATTTACCTCTCGCCACAAAATACCGGAAACTTGATGCTCCCTTTGATATTCGTGAATGGCAGCTTTAAAGTCTTGATAGGCAGTAAACTTTTGTAAGCCTTCGGTTTTAATAAACTGGTCAATTACAGGATTACCAGATATCTTTACATCTAACTTCAAACGTTTTCCAGTCAAACAAGCTTGGCGCTCATCTGTTAAAATTTGGATTAGTTCCTCGGTAGTGTAAACTTTCGACATCAGAATACACTTTGCTAATTATTACATTTATCGGTTATCGGTTAGCAATAATTTATCATTACTCCTAACCATTACCTTAAATATTATCGCTTCATTTTAGAGATTGTAGTATTAGATATCACTAAAAAGTCAGTACCGAAAAATCTGTTCGGCACCTTAAGTCATTCAGATAACTCACTACTGAACTCATTGAATGAACGCCGCCTTAATTCTATTGATTCAGAACGTGGTAATAAATCAAACACTTCTCGGAATTTATCGTCAATTTCCTCAAAAGGTACTTGTCCTTTTTTGTTTAAAACCACATCTCCCGATTGATTAAATACCACTACTTGAGGAACACCACCGGAATAGTAATAACTTGGTAATCTAGGAGAATCTTTGGCATCAAAATTTATGGTATCTACATCTACAGGGATAATTTCTGCTGCATTTCCGTAAAATGACTGGATACGGGAAATAACTATGGCGTACTGTTTGCAATCGCTACTATCATCTACATAGAAAGCGAGAATTGCGGGTTTATGATTTTCCAAAGCTTGAGCTAAAGTTGACTGTGCGGGAATTAGCGAACCATTTCCAGCATAGACAACAAAAATATTCCCATCGTATCTATCATCATCGATAGCCGCGAATGCTGGTTGCATACTCGTAATAAATATGCAGATTACTAGCATTAATAAAGACAAACAACTCCGCCAACCATAGGAGAAAAAATGTAAAATATGGGACTTGAATTTACTCATAAAAAGGAACCTTTAAAGTTAGATTTTGCGATCGATTTGTGCTGAATTGTGCTTTGTCAGATGGATATATAAATATTCTGAACGCATAAGAGTAAAAAGGTCAAAGGGCTCCCAATATAATTTTTTTCTCCTAAAAAAAAATATATTGGGTACCCGTCAAAGGCGAATTGGAAATTGGGCAGTGGGCAGTGTAGGGTGAACGCTACGCGTGCGGCTCAGCGTGGCACGTAGTGACATACAGTGAGCAGTGAGCAGTGACGATTTTTTTCTCCCCCTCTCCCCCTCACCTTCCCTTGTCTCCCAATTTGTTACCTCAGGGCTGGCTTTTTCTCCGAGGATTCGCTAAACTCACGCTTATTAAATTTAAAACTTATATCTAATATTCGGGTAGATTTGTGGGAAATAAAGTTCAACTTATAGATAAAATACGCCTCGGTTTTGCTGTCTCAGTTGCAAAAAGCGTGACTTTTGGAGTCCGTACTTTGCGTTTGGGTGCGGCTTCTGTGCTACCCGGTTCCATTGCACGGCGTATTCAACCCAAGCTTTTGCAATCTTTGAGTCAGCAAGTTAAAAAGGGCATTATTTTAATTGCCGGTACTAATGGTAAAACTACCACATCTTTGCTGTTACGCACGATGTTGGAAGAACAAGGTTTCCGTGTAGCTCATAATTCTACTGGTGCTAACCTGGAAAATGGTTTAGTAACGGCGTTGATGGAAAGTAGCAATTTAGTTGGTAATCTAAATGTAGATTACGCCATTTTGGAAGTTGATGAGAATATTGTTGCGTCTGTTTTGGAACCGATTCAACCAAAAGTCATTCTTTGTTTAAATTTATTCCGAGATCAACTCGATCGATACGGCGAAGTCGATTCTATTAGCAAGCGGTGGACAAAAGCAATTTCTACCCTCGCACCAGATACAGTGGTTATTCCCAACGCTGACGATCCCACTTTATCTTACCTGGGTCAGCAATTATCTCAAAAGGTAGTATTTTTTGGTTTAACGGAACCGGAAAAATATTTAGAAGCTATTCCTCATGCCGTTGATTCGATTTATTGTCCCAATTGCGGGCATTCTCTCGATTACCAAGGGGTTTATCTATCTCACTTAGGAGATTATACTTGTCCTCAATGTGGCTTTGCTAAAAGCGAACCTGCTCTTAAAAGTCGCGAATGGGAACAAGTTTTGGTCGGACTGTATAACAAATACAATACCTTAGCCGCTGCCACTGCTGCCAAAGAATTGGGAATCGATCAAGCCAACATCCGCTCTTCGATTCCGAAATTTCAACCAGCCTTTGGGCGTGCGGAAGAATTAAATATTAATGGTAAACTTGTACGTATTTTGTTATCGAAAAACCCCGTAGGTACCAACGAAACAATTCGTGTAGTTACCGAAAGCGAGAATAAAACGACTTTGCTGGTATTGAACGATCGAGTACAGGATGGGGAAGACGTATCCTGGATTTGGGATGTTGATACTGAAAAATTGGTACAGCGGGGAGGTACTTTAGTTGTTAGCGGCTCGCGCGTTTATGATATGGCGTTACGTCTGCGCTATAGCCAAAAGTCCAACCATAATAATTTAAATTTGATTGTCGAAGAAGATTTAGCACAAGCAATTACAACCGCTTTAGACAATACTCCAGATTCGGAAACCTTGCATATCTTACCTACATACACAGCGATGTTAGATGTGCGGGAAGCGCTGACAGGGAAAAAGATTCGGTAATTATTAATTATCAATGAACAATTGTCAATGAACAATTATCAATTATCGAGACTCAAATGATTGATAATTGTTCCTAATTCCCGGATTATAAAACCTTGGGTAACTAGAATATGTTAAAGCAACATTTTCAAATGCTTGCCAGTTACAATACTTTGGCAAATCGTAAACTATACGAAGTCTGTTCGCAGCTATCAGATGCACAACGCAAGAAGATTAGACCAGCTCCCTTCAAAAGTATTCACGGTACTCTCAATCATATTATGATAGGCGATCGCATTTGGATCGGACGCTTTAAAGGTCAAAAAATGTCATCTACCGCACTTGATGCAATTCTTTACCATGACTTTGAGGTACTTCAAAAAGCCCGAGTATTGGAAGATAGAAATATCGAAGCTTTTATTTCTAATTTAAGTGAAGATTTTTTCAGCCACACAATAAACTACGTTAATAATCAAGGTAAAACTTATAACGATCCTGCTCCATTGTTGATGGCACACTTTTTTAACCATCAAACCCATCATCGCGGGCAAATTCACGACATGCTAACTCAAACAGAAATTGCACCTCCAGTTTTAGATATGCATCGGATTTTACGACCATAAATATTAATTGTTAGTTGTTAGTGCTTAGTGGTTAGCTGTAAAAAAACAATATTTATAATTTTTCACTACTCACTACTCACTATTTACTATTTACTATTCCCCATACTTATTTAAAGATTAGGAATTATTATGAGTAACCAACAATTTCAATTAACTATAGGTTGGCTGTACCCAACTTTGATGAGTACCTATGGAGACAGGGGTAATGTCATAGTTATCGAACGTCGTACCCAATGGCGTGGATACGATGTAAAGGTTGTACCCTTAGACGAAAATTCTACAGCAGATGATATTAAATCTGTAGATATCATCGTCGGTGGTGGCGCACAGGATAGACAGCAAGAAATCGTCATGCGCGATTTGCAAGGAGCCAAAGCTGAGGCGATGCGCGAAAAGCTGGATAATGGTACTCCCGGCGTGTTTACCTGCGGTTCCCCACAACTATTGGGACATTATTACGAACCCGGTTTGGGACAAAGAATTGAAGGTTTAGGAATCTTAGATTTAGTCTCCGTGCATCCCGGTGAAAATACTCGCCGCTGCATCGGTAATTTAGTCATAGAAGTTACCGCTTCAAAATTGGCAAAAGATTTAAAAGAAATGTTGGGTGGCGCTACACCTTATTTAGTCGGCTTTGAAAATCACGGTGGACGTACTAAATTAGGAGAAGTTGAAGCCTTAGGAAAAGTTGTTTACGGCTTGGGAAATAACGGTGAAGACGGCACAGAAGGCGCTTTTTACCAAAATGCGATCGCCACTTATTCCCATGGGCCATTATTACCCAAAAACCCGGTTGTTGCCGACTGGTTGATTCAAACTGCGTTGCGAAATAAATATCAAGAAGCCATTTCTTTAACACCCTTGGATGATACTTTAGCTATGCAAGGGCGCGAAGCGATGTTTAAACGGTTGAATGTGGATGTTTCTGCCGGTAAGATGGCGAAGATAAAATAAATATAGCGAATTTCACTTGAATAAAGTACAAAAATGAAAATTTGACGGGTACCCAATATAATTTTTTTCTCCTAAAAAAATTATATCTTAAAGCCTCTCCCTTCAAGAGGGGAGAGGTTTGGAGAGGGGTTTGGACTCTATTCTACTCAAACGAAAACCGCTATATACAGTACTATTTATAGGACTTTTTTTTATTAACCAAGGGTTGATAACCCAAGCCTATTTTGTACTTTAACAATGCATCCCAAGAAACATCACCATCTATCCTACGTCTGCTAAAAAAGAATAGTCTTGACAATGTAATATAGATGCTACCTAAATGGTTTTTGCAGCACTGGCGGTTAGTATGTGGAGTGCTGCTTTTGAGTACGGTGCTAACAACTTTGGCACTAAATTTCTATGTTAGAACAGTTACTAGCAGTCGCCGCTACAGTAATCCCAGTCAAATTCCTCCACAACGGGTTGCGATTGTTTTAGGTGCGGGAATTTATAACAACCAACCGTCTCCAATGCTTGCAGACAGGATATCTGCTGCTGTGGAACTTTACAAGCTTGGGCAAGTACAAAAACTGTTAATGAGTGGTGACAATAGCAGTGAAGACTATGACGAAGTAACCGTGATGCAGCGTTATGCAGTGAAATTAGGAATACCTGAAAAAGATATTACCTTAGATCATGCCGGTTTCAAGACTTATGAAAGTTGTTATCGCGCCAATGTTATTTTTGGAATTAAGCAAGCGGTTGTAGTTACTCAAAATTTTCATTTACCCCGTGCGGTTTATCTTTGCAATCAATTAGGTGTGGATGCTGTAGGTTTGGGTACTCCTGATTGGGAAAATTATCGCCAAGAAACCATAATGCGTTATACCCTACGAGAATTTATTTCTACTATTAAAGCATTATGGCAAGTTAATATAACTCGTCCCCAACCAACTTATTTAGGACCTTTTGAAGGAATTAAATAAGTTGTACCTGACGGGTACCCATGAGATTTTTTTTCTCCTAAAAAAATTATCATGGGAGTCGTTGACGAGGTATTTTACTGTTATCAAATATATTTTTAATTTGTTTGATAAATAATTTTATTTCATCATAATTTGTCGAAAAAACTACAATTTATGGAATTTATTTAATGAAAATATTAAAAGCATTATTTTGATCGTTAAGTTGAGAAAAATCGAACCCTCTCCACAAAGGTGGAAAGGATTAGGGTAGGGTTGCACCGTAAATTTACCAATTATCTAACTTGCTATACAATAAGGTGAAATAAAATATAAATCCCACAGATAACAGCCACCCCGTCTCCCACATAATTCCACTTGCCAAACACCCATATCGGTTCTAAAATCTATTACAGTTTGACCAGCTTTTTTCTGTTTACGTAAATAATTTCCTACGACATATTTTGTCTGGGAACCCTCTAGAAATGGAGTAAGTCTTTCAGCAATTTCTCTTGTCAAGCATTGCGAATCTATTTGAACGCGACATCGAAAAACAAAGGGTTTACTTTGCTTTTGGGATGTGTTATGTTTCCTAAGCATACATTTAACAGTTATCGGTGAGTAGTATTCACGGGTCAAGGGTTCCCATGAGATTTTGTTTTAGGAGAAAAAAATCTCATGGGTGCCCGTCAGGTGGAATTCATCAGTTATTTATCAGTTTTGAATATAGGAATCCTAATTGATTTTTGATCGGCCCTTGCGGGTACAGTACGCGAACGCGCAACTGCCCTCCGAGCATAAAATTTAGGTACAGTTTTTTACCGATTCCCTATTCCCTACCTCAACGAAAAATTATGGCTTCGCCACGCTGCGCGAACATTAATCAAACCGTATTCCTATATTGTGATAACTGTTAATTAACGATGGATAGGTAAGTAATCATAGCAGTAGACTTTGGTAATACTCTCTGCCATTCGATATTGATTCAATCTATTATCAATGTGATTTATGAAAAATATCCAGTACAAAATCAGACATTTTTCAGAAAATTTCTGATTTTATAATTAATCGCTACAAATTGAATGGTATATTGTTTGTAATTTGCTTGATTTTATATACTTGCAAATTATTGATAGGAATTACACAACTGGCCGCCTTTTTCTTGTAGGGGAGGCCCTTAGGTTGGTGTAGATTTACGAACCGCATTATTGAGGCAAAAAGGGGTGTAGATTCACGAACCCCTTTATTGCCGTGCCGTTGCTTGTACACTGACTGATTATTAACGCAGCAATAATAAGACAAT
>JBCBQE010000328.1:0-7222 GCA_039820385.1 Cyanobacteria bacterium J06635_10 | reverse complement strand
CATGAATCTCCACTATCGGAGATAGTCCCTTGAAGCTGAACTACTTCAAAAGTTTGAAATTCCAGATCGTCATGTTTACCTCCTTGTTTTAATTCTTTAATACCTTCTTTAACAGCTTCATCGAAACTAATATTGGAAGAAGCTATGATACGAATTACATCTTGATGAAGATTTTGATTAGAACCGTGCATGATTATTCCTCACTCTAAAAGAGTTATTTTTTTCAGTACAATCATTACCCCAGTAATTTCTACCCATTTTACGGAAAGTGAAATTTTTTCGTAATCATTTGATGCAAATACTTTCCTGCGCTATCGGTTGATAGTGGTTATTTGAGAGGTTGAGAGTTCGTAGGTTGGGTTGAGGAACGAAACCCAACATTAAGATTGTGGATAAACGATTTTATTTCAAGTTTTAAGATCCCAATCCCAGGCTTATTATTCCTTAAATTAATGTTGGGTTACGGCGAAAAAGATAAATCTCTCGCTGAAAACCATAATTTATTTTTCGCCTAACCCAACCTACAAAAAAACCCGGCTTTTCCAAAAAAAAACCGGGTTCCTAAAACTCCTAACTCCTAACTCCTAATTCCTAAATCCTAACTTTTACTTTGGCCCCATCCCTACGGTACCTGCATAAACCGCAGCATCTCCCAATTCATCTTCAATTCTCAACAAGCGATTATACTTAGCAACCCGTTCGCTACGACACAGGGAGCCGGTTTTAATTTGTCCCGCACGAGTTGCTACTGCTAAGTCCGCGATCGTGGTATCCTCGGTTTCACCGGAACGATGGCTGATTACCGAACGGAAACCGTTACGTGTTGCTAAATCAATGGTTTGAAGAGTTTCAGTTAAAGAACCAATTTGGTTGAGTTTAATCAAAATTGAGTTAGCTGATTGTTGCTCAATTCCTTTTTGCAAGCGTTCGGCATTGGTAACAAATAAGTCATCACCAACCAATTGAACGTGTTTACCCAACTTTTCGGTAAGTATCTGCCAACTTTGCCAATCTTCTTCGTGTAAACCATCTTCGATGGAAACGATGGGATATTGATTTACCAGTTGTCCCATGTAATCAATAAATTCTGCGGGAGAATGAGGTTTACCGTCGTAAATGTATCGTCCGTTTTTGTAAAATTCGCTGGCTGCTACATCTAAAGCTAAGGCGACTTCTTCCCCTGGCTTATAACCAGCTTTCTTGATTGCATCAACTAATAATTCTAAAGCAACTTGATTTGATTCCAAGTTCGGAGCAAAACCACCTTCGTCACCAACGCCGGTTAATACACCTTTTTCATCCAAAACCTTGCTCAAGGTAGCAAACACTTCCGCACCCCAGCGCAATGCTTCTCGGAAAGAACTAGCACCGATGGGGACAATCATAAATTCTTGAAAATCCACATTATTTGCAGCATGTGCGCCACCGTTAATCACATTCATCAACGGTACGGGCAATAAATTTGCTAAAGGGCCACCTAAATAGCGATATAAGGGAACTCCTAAAGACTCCGCACTTGCCTTTGCAGCCGCCAAGGAGACCCCTAAAATTGCATTAGCACCCAAATTGGACTTATTTTGGGAACCATCCAGGCAAATCATTGTTTTATCAAGCTGTTCTTGGTTAAGAGCATCCATATCTAACAGCTTTGGTGCTAGCGTCTCATTCACATTCTGCACCGCCTTGAGGACACCTTTACCGCCATAACGGCTTTTATCACCATCGCGCAATTCATGGGCTTCAAAAGTCCCTGTAGAAGCGCCACTAGGAACCTGGGCCAATCCCATGACACCATTTACCAAATGTACCTCAGCTTCGATAGTTGGTCTACCCCGTGAATCAAGAATTTCACGGGCAACAATCGCTTCAATAGCAGTTTCCATCATCTGTTTCAGTTCCTTTCTATGAATGCGTTATAACTACTTTCTGCCGAACAACAGGGGTAAACCCCATTTCTGAGAATAGATGTTTACGCGACTATATAAGCGGAGATTCAAAAAGATTTCCAGTGTTTTGATAAATATTTTGGAAACAGTCACAACAGTGAGCAGTTAACAGTCAACAGTCAACAGTGAGCAGTGAGCAGTTAATAGTGAGTAACGCCGGAATTTTACTCCTATAATTTATAGCCCCCTCTCTGCTTGCTCCGAGGGGGTTGGGGGTTCCCGTGAGGTTATTAAATTACTTTCGTGAAAATTCTAAATGGGTATAAAGTAGAACTGTTTAAATTTAGTACTCAATGCTTTGCTATTAAGCAAGAAACAAAATAATTGTTGTAAAGTCAATAATTATACTTAGTGGTGTAAGTGTGATGGAGTTGAGCGTGAGGCAGTCTCTCAAACAAAGAATTCTTTCTTCAAGGCTGTTAGCGGGAGGTTTGATTGGCTATGGAATTTTAAGTCAGCTTTGTCTTCCCTCAGAAGCGGCTTTTTTATCAAAATCAACTTCCCAAGAAGATTTAAAGCCTTCTAAAAAAATTGTATTCGATCAATTTCAAAAGTCTGCTCAATTAACTTCCAATATTCCTTCGATAAAAGTATCTCCACCGGAAAATGCTTGGCATAAAGCAGAATTTTCACGAAGTAGAGGGATGGGGATAAAAGGAGACAAAGAGACAATTACTCCCCATCCCCCCTCACAATCACTGGCTCAGCAAACTTCCGTTTCGGAACTATCGGATGTCAAGCCGACAGATTGGGCTTATCAAGCATTAAAGTCTTTGATAGAAAGATATGGTGTAATTACGGGTTTACCCGATGGTACTTTTAAAGGCTCGCGCGCTGTTTCTCGTTATGAATTTGCTGCTGGTTTAGCTGCAACTTTAGATACGATGGAGGGTGCTGTTTCTACAGTTATCGGTGAAAGTAATATTCGTGCCGATAGGATAACTTTAGCGCGGCTACAAAAAGAATTCGGTCAAGCTTTGGCGCAAGTGCGAGAGCGTTTAGATGATATTGATTCTCGCTCTTCCCAGTTACAAGCAAACCAGTTTTCTACCACTACCAAACTCAAAGGACAACAAATTTTTGGAGTAACTGATGGTAGGAAAGCTCATTCAACTGTGGTTTCTCGGACTAGGTTAACTTTTTCAACTAGTTTTAGTCCCAAAGATTTGCTGGTTACTCAGTTAGAATCTGGTAACAACGGTGGTGATGCTGTTGGTTTAGCACAAAAGGAAGACTCGAACTTACTCGGAAGTAACGGTATCTTTGCAAACGCTGGCGGACTTGATTTTACTGATGTGGAAGCAGATGTCAAACTCAGGCGTTTGTATTATACTTTACGTCCCTCATCGGATTTAGCGGTGACTGTGGGAACGAAAATGTCGCCACGAGATTTTATCGATAGTAATAGCTATGCAAATAATGAAGCGGCTGATTTTAGTTCGGGAATTTTTCTGAATAATCCTTTGATTGTACAAAATAGAATCGATCGTAATGGTGGTGCCGGTGCTGCCGTTATCTGGAAACCTAAAAACAGTAAAGTGGCTTTTCGTTCGCTTTATATTGCCGGGGATGCTGACTCAAACTCTAATGGTAAAGGCTTTTTCGGCGAACCATATCAAGCAAGTGCCGAGTTAGAATATACTTTTAACGATAAATTAACTGTAAGACTGCAATATACAAAAGCCGAAATTGACGATACCAATATTAATGCTTATGGCGTAAACGCCGAATACTCCCTTAACCGCAATACAGGAATTTTTGGCCGTCTGGGAATCGGTAATTATCAAGGATTTAATACAGCCATCGATGAAGACTTAGATTTAAAACCTGTTAGTTGGACGCTTGGTGTTGGTTTGCGTAACATTGTAATTCCCGGTACGATCGCGGGGGTAGCGATTGCTCAGCCATTCGTTAGCGATAATTTGGGAAATGCCACTCAAACTAACTTTGAGACATTTTACAACCTGCAACTAAGCGACAATATCAGTGTTACTCCGATCATTTCTTTGGTGGTTAATCCCGACAACGACAGCAATCAAGGTACTATTTGGCAAACTACGCTAAGGTCTGTATTTTCGTTTTAAATTGGTAATAGGAGTATTTAGTGAATAGTGGATAGTGGTTAGTGGATAGTGGATTGTTGGTTGTCAACTAACAAATATCAACTAACTACTATTAACCAACAACTAACAATTATTACATTGCAACCGCAGATACACGCAGATAGTGTTCAATAATGCTTGGATATTTATCTAAGACAAACTCTTAATTTAAAATTCCCCAGTCTAAAATCTAAAATTCTTAATATGCAGCCTACAGATCCAGATAAATTTACTGATAAAGCCTGGGAAGCAATTGTTAAATCTCAGGATATTGTCCGTGCTTACCAACAACAGCAGTTAGATGTGGAACATTTGATGCTGGCTCTTTTGGAACAAGATAATGGTTTGGCCGATCGGATTCTCAATCGTGCTGGGGTGGAAATTGGGCGATTGCAACAACAGCTTGAAGATTTTACCCGCCGTCAGCCAAAAATAGGAAGGAGCGAGCAACTATACCTAGGGAAAAGTCTCGATCGCATGCTCGATGGTGCTGAAAATGCCAAAGAGAGCATGAATGATGCTTTTATCAGTGTGGAACATATTCTGCTGGCTTTTGCTGAAGAGGATCGTATTGGCAAGCGAATATTTAGAAGTTTAAACGCTAATACCGCCGATTTAGAAACTGCGATCAAAAACGTGCGGGGTAGCCAAAAGGTAACCGATCAAAATCCTGAATCTCGCTACGAAGCATTAGAAAAGTTTGGTAGAGATTTAACCGAACAAGCAAAAGCCGGTAAACTTGACCCAGTGATTGGACGAGATGAGGAAATCCGCCGGGTGATTCAGGTGTTATCTCGTCGCAGTAAAAATAATCCCGTATTGATTGGGGAACCCGGAGTCGGAAAAACAGCGATCGCTGAAGCGTTGGCACAGCGAATTATTAATGGTGATGTTCCCGAATCCTTGAAAAACCGCCAAATCATCGGTTTGGATATGGGTAGTTTGATTGCTGGAGCAAAGTACCGGGGTGAGTTTGAAGATAGATTGAAAGCTGTTCTCCGGGAAGTTACTGAATCTTCCGGTCAAATAGTGTTATTTATTGATGAGTTGCATACGGTAGTTGGTGCCGGTTCGGGACAGCAAGGTTCCATGGATGCTGGTAATTTGCTTAAACCGATGTTGGCGCGGGGAGAATTGCGCTGTATTGGTGCCACTACTTTGGATGAATACCGGAAGTATATTGAGAAAGATCCGGCTTTAGAAAGGCGTTTTCAACAGGTACTTGTCACTCAACCCAGCGTAGAAAATACAATTTCTATTTTGCGGGGGCTTAAAGAGCGTTACGAGGTACATCACAATGTGAAAATTTCCGACTCGGCTTTGGTAGCAGCGGCTACATTGTCAGCGCGTTATATTTCTGACCGTTTTTTACCAGATAAAGCCATAGATTTGGTAGACGAAGCAGCAGCGCAGTTGAAAATGGAAATTACTTCCAAACCAGCGGAGTTGGAAAATATTGAGCGTCGTTTGATGCAGCTAGAAATGGAAAAGCTATCTTTAGCTGGAGAAGAAAAAGCGACATTTCAGACGCAGCAGCGTTTGGAGCGAATCGAGCAAGAAATTGACGATTTAACCGAAAGGCAAGAAGACTTTAACGCTCAATGGCAAGGTGAAAAGCAGGTATTAGAAGATATCAGCGCCTTGAAACAGGAAGAAGAAAAACTCAGAGTCCAAATTGAACAAGCAGAACGTGCTTATGACCTTAACACGGCAGCACAATTAAAATATGGCAAATTGGAAGGAGTACAGCGCGATCGCGAAATTAAAGAAGCCAAGTTGCTAGAAGTTCAAAGTAAAGGTGTTAGTTTATTAAGAGAGCAGGTTACCGAAGACGATATTGCCGAAATCGTCGCAAAATGGACGGGAATTCCGATAAATAGCCTGTTAGAGTCAGAAAGACAAAAATTATTGCAATTAGAAGAACATCTCCACAAACGAGTTATCGGACAAGATGAAGCAGTATCGGCAGTATCAGCGGCAATTCGTCGCGCTCGTGCAGGAATGAAAGATCCCCAACGTCCCATAGGTTCGTTTTTATTCATGGGACCTACGGGGGTTGGTAAAACAGAATTAGCCCGTGCTCTAGCAAAATTCATGTTTGATTCCGAAGACGCTATGGTGCGTTTGGATATGTCGGAGTACATGGAAAAACACTCTGTATCCCGTTTAGTAGGAGCGCCTCCGGGTTACGTTGGCTTTGAAGAAGGCGGTCAACTTTCCGAAGCAGTGCGCCGTCGTCCTTATTCTGTGGTGTTACTCGATGAAGTTGAAAAAGCTCATCCAGACGTGTTTAATATTTTACTGCAAGTCTTAGATGACGGTAGAATTACTGATTCTCAAGGAAGAGTAGTAGACTTTCGTAACAGCGTCATTGTGATGACAAGTAATATTGGTAGCGAGCATATATTAGATATATCCGGCGATGATTCGCATTACGAAAAAATGCGCAACCGAGTCATGGCAACATTGCGAAAACACTTCCGCCCTGAATTCGTTAACCGTATCGACGATTTAATTATTTTCCATGCTTTGGGTAAAAAACAAATGGGAGATATTGCTCGCATTCAGCTAAAACGAGTAGAAAACCTATTAGCAGATCAAAAAATTTCCGTCGAAATTACCCCCGCAGCTTGCGATCGATTAATAGAAATAGGTTACGATCCAACATACGGCGCTCGCCCAATCAAACGAGCAATTCAGCGAGAAATCGAAAACCCTCTGGCAACTAAGATTTTAGAAAATACCTTTGTTCCCGGCGATACTATTGTAATTGACGAAGGTACAAGCGGGTTAACATTCAATAAAAAAACCGTCGTCAGAGTATCGCCACCTGTTAGTAGCGTGCAAGTGGTGGAGTCAGCAGAGGGTTGAGAATCAACTACATTTACCCATAAATCATTTGGCGTTGCATAATACGGGTATGATTTTAGATGTAGAGACGCTCATAGTATCGCGTCTCTACAAGCATTTGGGCGAACAGAAATCAACTTCATACATCAAATCACCAACGCCAATTATAGGAATCCGTTTTGATTTTTGGAAGGCGCGGCGTGGCGAAGCCATAATTATTTGTGTGGGTAGGCAAGAGGCTGTCATGCTAGAGGCAAAAGGATTTTAGTAAATTCAAGGGTACTGAGTTTTTTTTCAATTTTCAAATAGGATTCCTATATTTTG
>JBCBQE010000327.1:0-7246 GCA_039820385.1 Cyanobacteria bacterium J06635_10 | reverse complement strand
CAAGAAGAATTTAGCAGCAAAATTACCAAAGTTTTGGGTGAAGTTTTGACAGATGGGGAACTACAAAACTGCCTTCAAGCTGTCCAGTTCTTAGAGCCAGCAACAGCAAAACTTTTTTGGCAATTAAAAGAAGCAGAAAAAGGAATTTATATTGTCCTTGGAGGAAAGATTAGGCTTTTAGACTACTCTGAGAATTTAATTACAACTCTATCAGTAGGAGCATCATTCGGTGAAGCAACTCTATTTGAAGAACAAGAGTTCATTCCTTATGCTGTTAGAGCATCCCGTAACTTAAAAATTGGCTTTCTGAAGCAAGAGACTTTAGAGCCTTTGATGGATAAATATCCTAAAATTCGTCAAAAATTGTTTAGACAAGCAGAAATTTGGGATGTGGTAATGTTATCTCGGCTAAACTGCCAATTTCCCCAGCATTCATCACAAGTTCCAGGGCTAATTGAAGCTTTGTCACTATTTGAGAAGCGTAAATTAGAAGTATCGGCAAAAATCCCAGTAGAGAAAGATGACCAATTGTGGTTGCCACATCGGGGTGAAATATTAAATTCCCATGGCGAAACTTTCACACTAGGACAAATATATAAATATCAAAAACAAGATAATCCGCAGGTACAACAACCAAGCGTTATTTATGTTCTTAAAGAAGCAGACTTGCAAACAGCACTGCAAAATTGCCCAGAATTAGGAGAGTTTGTTGGTACCGAACAACATCCAGCTTTTGAGGAAGAAAAAAAGCCTCGTTCTAGGAAAGTAAAAGCAGAACGTATTGATTCCAATTCCAACATTATTCCGTTCCCAGGGGTAAATAATCAACCAAAACAAAAATCAAAAAGTCCCCGTAGTTATTTTCCTAGCCCGAAGGTGAAAATAGGTCATTGGTGGGGACAACTGACTAAGCGTTATCCCTATTATGCCCAACAAAGTGGTTCTGACTGTGGTGCAGCTTCCTTGGTAATGATCGGTCGTTATTGGGGTAAGTATTTTAGCGTTAGTCGCTTGCGAGATATGACTAATGCCGGCCGCAGTGGTGCTTCTTTACGTGCTTTAGCATCTGCCGCAGAAAATGTTGGTTTTGCAACTCGTCCAGTAAAAGCCACTCTAGAGAAATTTGCCGAACAATCTTTACCAGCGATCGCACACTGGGAAGGCAATCACTTCATAGTTGTCTATGAAATCAATAAAAAGCACGTAATCGTCGGCGATCCAGCTAGAGGTCAAAAGTCTCTTACTCACAAAGAATTTACTGATGGTTGGACTGGCTATGCTTTATTACTGCGAGCGACATCTCTACTTAAAGATGCTGAAGAGCAAGATGTCGGGTTATGGAAGTTCTTTGAATTAGTCAAACCCCACTATAAAGTCTTGATAGAAATCTTTATAGCCTCGGTGATAATGCAGCTATTTGGATTAGTAACACCTATTTTCACCCAATTGTTGCTCGATAGAGTACTGGTACAGCGGAGCATTTCTACTCTCAATGCCGTTGGTTTCGGGATGATTGTTTTTGGCTTATTCAGTATTGCGATGAACGGAGTGCGGTCATACCTACTCAGTCACACTGCGAACCGTATTAGCGTTTCGTTACTAGTAGGCTTCATCAAGCATACTTTTAGGTTGCCTCTTTCCTATTTTGAATCTCGTTATGTCGGGGATATCATCTCCCGTATCAAAGAAAACCAGAAAATTCAAAGTTTTCTTACAGGGCAAACACTATCTATTGTACTGGATATGATGACATTAGTTGTCTATCTCAGCTTGATGTTTTCCTATAGTTGGAAAATGGCATTATTTGTACTGATTACCGTGCCCCCATTTTTCATTCTTGCTCTAGCTAGTACGGGTATTTTACGCCGTATTTCCAGAGAAATTTTTAATGCTGGAGCCGAAGAAAGTAGTTATATTATCGAATCTTTGACAGGAATTCGTACGGTACGATCGCTAGCAATTGAACAGACTGTACGCTGGCGATGGGAGGAACTATTAAATAATCGAGTCAAAAAATCCTTTAATGCGAAAGTGATTGGGATTCGCCTGACGATGCTTAGTGGTGCCATCCAAACCTTTACAAGTACCGGATTAATGTGGTTTGGAGCCTGGCAGGTTATTCAAGGAGAACTCAGCGTTGGTCAATTAGTTGCATTCAATATGTTGGTGGGTAAAGTTTTGGGTCCTTTCCAAAGATTTTCCCAACTGTGGAATCAATTTCAAGAGATTATTATTTCTACAGAACGGCTTAATGATGTCCTAGAAGCAGAACCAGAAGAAGACTTACAAAATAAACCCCGTAAATCCTTAGATACACTTGATGGTCACATTCGCTTTGACAATGTCACCTTCCGCTATCACGCTGAAAGTAAAATTAACATACTCGAAAATATCAGTTTTGAAATCAAGCCTGAGCAAATGGTAGCTTTAGTAGGGCGCAGTGGTTCTGGAAAAACAACCCTTTCCAAATTAATTTTAGGTTTATACCCACCCACCGAAGGAAAAGTACTGATTGATAACCAAGATATAAATGGTATTTCTTTGCGTTCGCTCCGTTCTCAAGTCGGTGTGGTAGATCAAGACACCTTTTTATTTGGTGGTACCATCCGTGAAAATATTGCCATCGCCCACCCAGAAGCGACTCTTGATGAAGTTATTCAAGCCGCACAATTAGCCGGGGCAGACGAATTTATTCGCAAATTACCACTCTCCTATGAAACCCAAATTGGTGAAGGAGGTGGATTACTTTCTGGTGGACAGCGCCAACGTTTGGCGATCGCCCGTGCATTACTGGGTAATCCCCGCTTGTTGCTATTTGATGAAGCTACCAGTCACCTTGATACAGAATCAGAACGTATAATTCAAGACAACTTGAAAACAATTCTTAAAGGTAGAACAAGTGTAATTATTGCTCACCGTTTATCTACAGTTCGCAACGCAGACTTAATTATGGTAATGGATAAAGGCATATTAGTAGAAAGCGGTAGCCATGAGGAATTAATCGCTAAAAAAGGTCATTATTATTACCTCAACCAGCAGCAATTAGCAGAAGCTGGATAATCAAGAAGTTAGGAGTTATAACTATGCCATATGCCTCATCGAATAGTTCATCAGCAGTTGCCAAAGAAGAATATAACGAGAACAAAAAGCAGCCAACAGATGTTGAATATACTGATGCAAAGCCACAATCAGATACAGATGAAAATTTATATTACGCCACAGAAGAACTTCTGGATGGTTTACCCAAGCTATGGACGAGGGGTGTATTATATGTGCTAATTGCCTTTGTCGTTCTGGGTTTACCTTGGGCTACGATCTCGAAGATAGATGAGACAGGAAGCGCTAAAGGACGCATAGAACCCAAAGGTTCAACTCGAAAGCTGGATACACAAGCTGGTGGCAGGGTTAAATCTGTCGCAGTCAAGGAAGGCGATACAGTCAAAACTGGGGAAATTCTTTTAGAATTAGACTCCGATATTTTACAAACGGAACTACAGCAGGTTCAAGCAAAGCTTTCTGGATTGCAAAATCAAAAAGCACAACTAAATGTACTAAAAAGTCAACTTTTATCAACAATAAACGTCCAGGAGCAGCAAAATCAATCTCAAGCCCAGGAAAAAATGGCTCAAATAGAACAAGCAAAACAAAACCTGGATGCTAAACAGAGTCTTTACCAGTTACAAAAATTAGAAAAACAAGCTTTACTCAATCAAGTCAAACAGCAGATTAAGACTACTCGCAACGAACAAAAATTTGCTCAAAGTCGTCTAAGTATAGATAATAAACAAGTTGAACGTTTCAGCCGATTAGTAAAAGATGGAGCGGTTTCAGCCAATGAAATTGACCGAATCAGAAAACAGCAACAAGAAAGCAAACGACTTTATGAAAGAAATTTGTCTGATATCACACAAGCAGAATTACGCTTGGCTGAAGAAAATAGCCGTTATCAGGCAACTATGAATCAGTTGAGGGCTGATATTGAACAAGCCAAACTGAGACTCAAAGAACAGCAAAACAGCTATAAAACTTTATTACAAACTTCCAAACTCGCGATTTTGCGAACTAAAGAACAATTCAAAGATACTCAAAACCAAATTACAGCAACTGAATCTCAAATTGCTCAAACTTTAAGTCAAATCAAATCCTTAAAGCTACAGTTACAACATAGAGTAGTGCGATCGCCCATGGATGGCATCATTTTTGAGTTTCCAGTGAGTAAACCAGGAGAAGTAGTACAACCAGGACAAAGAATAGCTCAAATTGCTCCCAAAAATACCGGTGTTGTTCTCAAAGCTAGTATGCCCATACAAGATAGTGGCTTTTTAAAAGTGGGAATGCCAGTCAAAGTCAAATTTGATGCCTATCCCTACCAAGAGTATGGCATTGTTGAGGGGGAAGTCGCTTGGGTATCTCCCGACTCAAAAACGCAGCAAACACCACAAGGAAACAGTGACAGCTTTGAGTTAGAAATCTCCTTAGATCAGCAGTATGTCGATAATGGCGAAAAACGCGTTTCTTTAATGCCCGGGCAAACAGCAGATGCAGAGGTGATTATTCGTCAACGTCGGATAATTGATTTTGTTTTAGATCCCTTTAAGAAACTACAGAAAGATAGGTTATAGATGTAGTCAACAAGAAGAGTATTGCCTTGTTTCTCAGGACTTACGTGTATTCTGAAAAAATAATTACTTCAACCCTGATACCAATTCTGTATGAGGCTGCGCTAATCGCCCTCAGCCTGGAAGACTGGGGCTATCGAAATAAAGCCCGTCTGCACGGGCCCCCTCAGGCGCATCTTTATAAAGAAATGGTATGACTAACACGAATTTAATTTAACAGACTAATATATCAGGAGTGAAATTATGCATCCAATCGAATTAATGAGAAAATATGGCTGGTCATACCACAAACTAGCCGAAGAGTTTGGAGTGTCCGAAGTTGAAGCCAGACGATGGGGGTTTAGGAAAACTGCCAGCAACTACAGAAATCCGCCATCAATGGCTTATAAATTAGCAGAAAAAATTGATAAGGAATTATCACTTACCTTAAGATCTGAGTCTTTATCAGATACAAATATTTTTAGAACCATTGCTACCTAGACTATACTTCCAAACCAGGTTTAAATAGAGAAATAGGTAATATCTCAATTTTATACGGCTTTTAGATACAAAATACAGCGTTGCTGATTGAAAGGATGAACGAATTTCATGCTAAAGCGCCAAGACTTAAATAATTGTTGTTTAATCATCCCGAAAAGTAATTTTAAGTAGGAATTTATACTCCTATTGAACAACGCCAAAAATACCTCATGAGAGAATGGCATCATGGATAAAAATTTAAGCATTTCAACTTTAGACATCATTCACAACCTAAAGCTATCCTGTCAGATTCCTGATATTATCGAAATAATCGCATCTCGACTAATTATTACAGAATCTGCTAAGAAATTAGGAATTGAAGTTACAGAAGCAGAACTACAGCAGGAAGGAGACAAACTCCGCTTAGAAAAAAAACTCGCCACAGCGAAAGATACCTGGGCTTGGCTAGACAAACATCACTTGTCTGTAAAAGATTTTGAAGAGCTAGTTTACAACAGTCTTATTTCTAAGAAATTAGCCGATCGTCTATTTGCACCTCAAATCGAAAAATTCTTTTACGAAAACCGACTAAATTATGAAGCAGCTGTCACCTATGAAGTCATCTTTGAAGATAGGGACTTAGCGTTTGAGTTATTTTATGCCGTACAAGAAGGAGAAATTACATTTCCAGAAATTGCTCGTATGTGTATAGAAGAACCAGAACTTCGTCGTGCTTATGGATATCAAGGAGTTAAATACCGCAAAGATTTTCGCCCAGAGATTGCTGCTGCTGTATTTGCTAATTGTCCACCTGGAATTCTCAAGCCAGTTACCACATCGAAAGCTGTATATTTAATTTGGTTAGAGGACATAATCGAACCCGAATTAGATGAGAAGTTACGCGAAAAAATCATTTCCGAATTATTTACTAATTGGTTAAAGAAACAAGTCCAGTTTTTAGATATAACCACTCAGTTAAATGCGGATACAATTCAACCTGAGAATCAGTTGGCAATTCAAGCTTAATTCTATTAAAAAATAGGACTAATACATTAATGAAAATAGCTTTTTACTATCAAGTTTTTTTGATAATAAGTAATAAATATTTGGCATGAATAAAAGTGAAAAATTACAATATATTAATTTTGAAACCTAGCTTTTCATGATTGTTTTTTAATGTACCTTAAATACATTCTGCATATAGGAAATGAAGGTATATAGATAATAACCTTAATCACATATTTAATAAATGACAGTTATAATTAATATTATTACTGTCTTTTTTTGCTGATGTTTAACAATAAAAATACTTCATTATTATTAAACAAAAAAAGGGCAAATATGTATTGACTTTCATCAGAGAAAAATCTATATTATAAACATGAGCAAAAACAAATTGCTCGCAAATAAATTCCAAAAAAACATTAGTTATTTCCCAGGATAAAAACAAATGATCATCAACGATATCAACTACTTAGAAGCAACCAACGAAGAAGTATTTGGTGGATACTCTAAAGACTTCAGTTTTAATGTAGACGGTACCTTGGATCTTGACATTGATGTTGACTTAGACTTCACCAAGAATGTTGATATAGACGTTAATGCTAGCGCTAGCGGCGTTTCTGGTAACACAGCTTTCTTCGTAGGTGAAGCAACTGCTTTAGGTAACGACGGTACATCTGAGTTAAACGTAGTTCTATTCACCGCTGGTGGTGTAGCTGAAGTAACTGCTACTGGTTACGCTGCTACTAACTAATCCAAGCTGAAAATAAATAATGTGAGCCAAAAAAAAACGGCTCACAAATTCCAAAAACAATTAATTAATTCCCAGGAGAAAAACAAATGATTATCAACGATATCAACTACTTAGAAGCAACCAACGAAGAAGTATTTGGTGGATACTCTAAAGACTTCAGTTTTAATGTAGACGGTAGCTTGGATCTTGACATTGATGTTGACTTAGACTTCACCAAGAATGTTGATATAGACGTTAATGCTAGCGCTAGCGGCGTTTCTGGTAACACAGCTTTCTTCGTAGGTGAAGCAACTGCTTTAGGTAACGACGGTACATCTGAGTTAAACGTAGTTCTCTTCACCGCTGGTGGTGTAGCTGAAGTAACTGCTACTGGTTACGCTGCTACTAACTAATCCAAGCTGAAAATAAATAA
>JBCBQE010000326.1:0-7248 GCA_039820385.1 Cyanobacteria bacterium J06635_10 | reverse complement strand
CTGCGGAGTTTGGCAGAAGAAGAACAACAAAAACCATCTCCTAAAAAGCCAACAGAAAATAATGACAGTCTGCTATCGCCTTTAAGCATTGGTTCGATGCTATTACTATTGTTGTTAAGCATTACCTTTGGCTATATATTTTTTAACTTAGATAACATACCTTCATTTACCTTCGCGGGATTATTTAAGGACAATCCAAAAGTTAAAGATGGTGAAGATACTGGCAATACTGGTAACATAAATACCAAACCAGAATTAACACCCATACCTAAGAATCCTAATCTTGCAAGCGATGAGCTTCCAGATATCAATAGTATTGACGATGTAGCGGGGGCAACACCCAAATCGAAGCCTACTACCGCAGCGAAACCAGCGGATGTTGTTACAAATCCAGCCCCAAGAACAACAGAAACCACAGTTGTAGAAAATACTCCTGCAACTCCTGTTTCCGAATCTCAAGCAGCATTAGAACCGCAAAACCTTGATGAAATACAACCATCAAGAGGTGGATTTTATAATGTCATCGTAGATAATACGGGGGACACTTTGACCGAAGTAAGAAAAGTAATTCCAGACGCATATTTGTCACCAGAAGGAAAATACGTTTATTTGGGTGCCTTCAAATCCAAAGAAAGAGTTAAAAAACATTTAGAAGTTCTCAAAGAAAATGGAATTACCGCAAGGGTAGAAGAACCCGATTAGAAAAGTTCACAGTTGAGGGCGAATAATGCGAGTAAGCATATGGTAGGAGATTTCAATCGGCTACCAAATCCCAAGTCATCCTTATTGCTAAAAGAACTTATAACTGTTAACTGGTAATCTAGAAAACATGGAGGCTTAACTTATGGGGCTGATTGAGCGAATCCTGCGCTTGTTTCGTTCAAATGTTAATAGTTGGACAAAAAAACGGGAAGATCCCGAAAAAATTCTGGAAGAAACCGTCTATGAGATGCAGGAAAATTTGGTGCAGATGCGACAAGGAGTAGCAACTGCGATCGCCACTCAAAAACGCACCGAACGAAAAGCGGCTCAGGCTCAGTCTACAGCAGAAGAATGGTATCGTCGTGCTCAAATGGCTTTACAACAAGGTAATGAGGCTTTAGCTAGAGAAGCCCTTACCAAACGTAAAGCTTACCAACAAACTGCAACTGCGCTTACAGAACAAATTGGGCAACAAAAAACTTTAGTAGCTAAACTAAAAAAAGATATGCAGTCTTTAGAGTTAAAAATCTCTGAGGCTAGAACTAAGAAAGATATGTATATTGCTCGTGCTCGTTCTGCTGAAGCTTCTTTACGACTTCAAGAAATGCTTGGCGGTGTTGGCGATACCAACTCCCTTAAAGCTTTTGAGAGAATGGAAGACAAACTCAACGAGCTCGAAGCGAAGCAAGAAACAATTGCCATATCTGGTGCAGACGAATTAGAAAATCAATTTGCGAGCTTAGCAGAAGGTGATGATTTAGATGCCGAACTTTCGGCAATGAAAGCACAGCTTCCTGATAGTACGCAAAAAAATCAACAGCCTCCCCAATAGTTAGTAAGGATTCGATAACGGCAGCTTCTAACATTTTGGCTCCAGAATAATGGCTGAGCCGGGAGGACTAATTCCGCAAGAGTAAGATTACATTTAAATAGGTAACTATATAAGTAGTAAAACACCTAACTTTTTATCGCAAGAGCGTAAATCTCCAGAGGAAAAAAATTATGGGATTATTCGATCGTGTAAGACGAGTAGTAAGCGCCAATCTCAACGACTTGGTGAGCAAAGCCGAAGATCCAGAAAAAATACTCGAACAAGCCATTGTCGAGATGCAAGAAGACTTGGTTAGATTGCGTCAGGGGGTTGCTCAAGCAATTGCTGCTCAAAAGCGTACTGAGAAGCAATATAACGATGCTAATAATGAAGTTAATAAATGGCAGCGTAATGCCATGTTAGCACTGCAAAAAGGCGATGAAAACCTAGCTCGTCAAGCCCTAGAACGCAAAAAAGCTTCTACTGACGCTGCCAACACTCTTAAAATCAGTTTGGATCAGCAAAACACTCAAGTTGACAATCTTAAACGTCAATTAATCCAGTTGGAGACCAAAATTTCTGAGGCCAAAACCAAGAGAGAAATGCTCAAAGCGCGGATTACCGCAGCCAAAGCGCAAGAGCAGCTTGAAGGAATGGTGAGCGGCATGAATAGCAGCGGTGCAATGGCTGCATTCGAGCGCATGGAAGAAAAAGTCATGATCCAAGAAGCACGCGCTCAATCAGCGGCAGAATTAGCGGGTGCTGACTTAGACAGTCAATTCGCACAGCTTGAAGCCAGCAGCGGCGTTGATGATGAATTAGCTGCCCTAAAAGCACAAATTGCTCTACCAGGAAACGAATCAACAAGCCAACCGAAATTACCACAACAAACTGATACCAACCAACCAACTCAGCAAAAGAAAACCGAACCAGTAGATGCTGAGTTGAAGGAGCTACGGGATGAATTAGACAATTTGTAATTTTTTTATACTTAATAGTCAATATTTTAAATTGTCCCACAACTGTATCGGTTGTGGGATTTTTGGAATATCAAGGTGATAATCAACCTCCCCCCGGATTTATCCGTGGCGTAATAATTATAAATTACTAATTATCAATTATGAATTAAGGAAGCGCTTGAGTGGAGACTTGCGCTTTCCTCTTCCCACAGTCAGTAGTTTCCCAACGGCATATTGGGATACATTTAATTTGTGTGATTATGAAGGATGCTACTTGATGGAGACTAAAATGAGCGAGGGTGTAATCAATATTAATGATGCAGATTTTGACAAAGAAGTACTGCAAGCTCAGAAACCAGTATTAGTCTACTTTTGGGCTCCTTGGTGCGGCCCTTGTAAGCTGATGTCCCCAGCAGTTACTGCTGCTGCTAACGCTTATGCCGACAAGCTTAAGGTTGTCAAAATGGAAGTCGATCCTAATCCAGTTTCAGTTAAGCAATATCAGGTAGAAGGTGTACCTGCTTTGCGACTAGTTCAAGGAGATCAATTATTAGCCTCCAGTGAAGGAGTTGTTAACAAAGAAAAATTAATGAGTTTATTAGATAATCATTTCAAAAGTTAGATATTCCTCAGCACTCAAGCAGTTACTTATGGGAGTTACAGTTTCCGTAAATCCGCTTGTCCAAGAGTAGGTAACCAATTCAAAGTTTGTAAAGCGGCATCTTCCACAAAAAGTGTGCCGCTTTTTTTAGTACGATTCAATATCCCTTTATCGAGAGAATCTGTTCTGGGAAGATATACCGTTTAGCAGAGAAAAAAGCTAGCAATTAGTACATAGTGGTTAGTTAATGATAGTTTAGAAAATTAACGAGCCTTCAAACAGCAACTAACCACTAACAATTAACAACTAACAAACAAGCGATTATAATGCAATTTGCAAAGCGTTTAGAATCCCTGCAATCCAATGTATTTGCAGATATGGACGTCGCCAAGGCTAAAGCTTTAGCTAACGATCGCCAGTTAATTGATTTGTCTTTGGGATCTTCCGATTTACCAGTCCAAAGTCATGTCATCGAAGCGATCGCCAAGTCCTTGGACGATAAAAGTACTCACGGTTATTTATTATTTCATGGAACCCAAGGGTTTCGTCAAGCCGCAGGTAAGTGGTATTCACTGAAATTTGGTATATCAGTTGACCCAGAAACTGAAGTCCTACCCCTGATTGGTTCCCAAGAGGGGACGGCACATCTTCCTTTGGCTATCTTAAATCCGGGAGATTTTGCTTTATTACTCGATCCAACCTACCCTTCTCACACAGGGGGAGTTTACTTAGCTTCTGGTCAAATTTATTTCATGCCTTTACGGGAAGAAAACGATTTTTTACCCGTATTTGAAGAAATTCCCGCCACAATTTTAGCGCAGTCACGGATGATGGTATTAAGTTACCCGCACAATCCTACCAGTGCTCTAGCGCCTCTATCTTTCTTTGAGGGAGCTGTTGACTTCTGTAAACAACACAATATTGTTCTGGTTCACGATTTCCCCTATGTAGATTTGGTTTTTGCTGAAGACGAAGCACTTTCAACCACAAATCCACAGTCTCTTGCTCCTTCAATTTTTCAAGCTGATTTGGAAAAAAGTATATCAATTGAATTTTTTTCTTTCTCCAAATCCTATAACATGGGTGGTTTTCGCATTGGCTTTGCCATCGGTAATCGCGAGTTGATTGGGGCTTTACGTCGCGTAAAAGCGGTAATTGATTTTAATCAGTATGGAGGAATTTTAAATGGGGCGATCGCCGCTTTAAATGGCGAGCAATCAGAGGTAGAGATAAATGTAGATAATTTCCGAAAACGCCGCAATGCTTGTGTTAATGCTTTACATCGCATCGGATGGCAGGTTCCTATGCCTAAAGCAACAATGTATGTTTGGGCAAAATTACCAGAACCTTGGTGTAAAGATTCTATTGGTTTTTGCAAGCAGTTAGTAGAAAATACTGGCGTTGCAGTTGCTCCCGGTGCTGGTTTCGGTAAGTCGGGAGAAGGTTATGTACGCTTTGCATTAGTTCGCGAGCCTGCTGTATTAGAAACCGCTGTAGATCGCATTTCCCAGTTTTTGCAGTTGGTTCACTAAATCTTCATTTAGTTTTGAGATAAATTAACCTATTTGTGTCTGCAATTACAGTAGTACCACGTTAAACTTAGCGTGGTATTACTTATTTTTTTGCCTTGAAATTTTTTATTTTGAGGCAATACAACGGTTTCACTAAAAATACAATTTTAAGCTTCGTAGTTCGCTGCATAGTGAAAATCGCTATATTACCGTTGTCAATTACATTATATAGGTTTCTATCAATGTAATTGCACTGATATTTTTAAAGTATTAAGGAAATAACCTACATGGTAAAAACTATCAAAAAAATTGGCAATTACGCATTACTGGGTACAATAATTAGTGCCAATGCTACAACTCCAGCACAAGCTGCCTTACTTCAAAATGCAACACCCGATGATGAATTAAGCACAACTCCACACAAGGAAGCATCGGCTAATAATACAAGTACTTTGGCTGCCGTTAATGAGTCGGATAAAATGTATTCTTGCATTTCTGCTCCCGAATTCGATTTTTGTAATCAATTCAAAAATGCTAATGATGCAAAATCACTAAAAATTTCATTATTACAAAAAGCCAAAAACAGCATAGAATTAATTCAAGCTGGTGAAGCCATTAAAGTCAAAACTTCAGATAAATTTGTTTATTATATATACGATATTGACTCTACAACATCGGACATTGCTGTCGCAGCTAAAAAACAAGATTTAAATATTTATACTAATATTTGGAAACAGCCTCAAGTAAATGCGAAAAAAAGGGTTCCGGAAGGCTCCGCATTGTTAGGATTAATTGTATTTTGTTTGTTTGCTGCCAAGTCTCAAGCAGCAAAAAATAATTAAGAAGTCAAATTTATTTACTTCCTCTAGAAATCGTCATGATTGCTTCTAAGTCTGTTGATTTTTATCTCAATTTAAAGCTCCTATGCCGCTCTAAGAGGATGTTTAATAAATATTGTTTTTAACCATTATCTCGAATTACCCCTCCTTTCCCCCTGAAAAAAAGGGTTAAAGTCTCCCCCCTCCAAGGGAAGCCACAGAGAAGTCACGGTTCCACATATCTTGCACCTTACGGTTAATTAGCTAAATCCTAAATTTATTTGTTAAAAATCATACTACTCAAAAACGTTATATTTTTAGTCCATTTTAATGGACTTCTGCTATTAGACTGGAACTTGCAGTCCCAGGCGGGTAAAACTCAGTCGGATAAATAGTAATGATTTTTACAATAGCTTTTGATGGTGCAAGATGTGAAGTTCCCGCAGTAATTAGCAAGTCAAGGGCTCCCATGAGAATTTTTTTTAGGAGAAAAAAATTCTCATGGGTACCCGTCAAGCAGCGCGGTAAAGGGAATCTCCCCCACAGGAGTAGTGCTGTAAGCCGCAGCTTCGCCCACACTTCCTATGAGCGCGAAGCGCATACCCGAAAGCGTGGATAATCAAGGATCTAAAAGTTTACGAGTTTTATTTAAGCAATAAGAAAAATACAAATTAAACGCGCCACAGCCGATCAAATTAGAATTAATAAGCACCAATCTTAAATATTATCACGTTGTGCACAGTATCAATAGGTGACGGTTTGCAGTGGCACTGTCTGAGCCAAATATAGTAAAAAGGCTAAGAATGCTCTACTAAAACAAATTCCAACCAACTTTTTATTACTTATGTCTGATGGTTTCTTAAAAAAATGTTAAGTATATCATAAAAACTTAAAGTAAGGTTAAAGATTGGTTTAACTTTACTTTAAGTTTATCAATTCAGTTATTATTCATAAACATAAATAATAATTAACCTAAGTTTTGTTGATAATTGTTTCTGGATAATTTGCCTTTATTAAAGTCTATATCTTTAATAAATTTGATCGTAAAGATGTTGTTACGTTATTTTACAAAAAATTGACTTGTGACCTAAGATGTAGGTGAAAATGACAGTGCAGCTAATAAGTGTAAAGCAGCAATTTAAGTCACATCAAGTAAAGAAAGTTTTGCTAGTTGAAGATAGTGATGTTAATCGAATGCTGTTGAGTGATTGTTTAAGTTTTTGTGGATACGAAGTTAAAAGCTTGCCCAGTGGTTCAAAGTTTTTCTCTACAATAGAGAGCTTCCAACCAGATTTAATTGTATTAGACTTAAAATTGCCAGATGTTGATGGCTACTGGTTGCTAGAAAAAATGCAACAAAGATCGCAAGTCGATGGAATACCTATAATTGTAGTTTCAGGGCTAGCTTTTAAATCGGATTACGAACGAGCTATGGGTTTAGGCGCTCGCCACTATTTTGTTAAACCTGTTATTCTGACTGAACTAACCCAAGCTATTGAAAAAGAATTATCCTGTCACCAAAGGTAATGTAAAGAGATTATTTTGATTCTGCCTTTTGATTAATTAGATATTCTTCAACACTTTGACTCAAATTCTGTACGGAAGAGCCAATTATAGATATTTTTCGTTGTGCTTGTGCTAAGAGTAAAATTGCTGATTGCAGTTCATTGAGTGTATCATTCATTGCTTCACGATATTCGGATTCAAAGTCTTGAGAACTCATTTTTTTATTCCTCAAATTTATTTTCTCAGTTTATATCAATAATAATCATGGATTAATGTCTACAAATCAGTTGATTCTCTTAAGATTTATTGCTATTGCAAAAATCCGGGATCCTGCTTATTA
>JBCBQE010000325.1:0-7260 GCA_039820385.1 Cyanobacteria bacterium J06635_10 | reverse complement strand
TCTCATAATCACACATAACCAGTACAGAAACTTTTACGATTGAATTATTTGTAAGCTAATTGCTATTTAGATCAAAAATATAGTGCTTTTCACTTGGATGGAATACACCCTATCCCCTCTCCTTAGTAAGGAGAGGGGTGCCCGGAGGGCGGGGTGAGGTTTTTACTGTATTGGACTCAACTGAAATTCGCTATATATGAAATTTGTAACTTTGTATAATTAAAAAGACGTAGCAATGCTACGTCTGGGACATTAATAATTTATAGTGTTCTAAAAAATGCTATTCAACGTACAATTCTTAAACCATTACCTCTTCTAACATTAATTTAGAACGTTTGAGTTTTTCGGGTACTGGTACGGGATAATCTCCAGTAAAACAAGCAGAACAAAAACTGCTGGTATCTTGTCGGGTTTCTTCTAACATTCCTTCCCAGCTAAGATATGCCAAACTGTCTACTTCTAGGTGTTTGGCAATTTCTTGTATTGATTTGGTTGCAGCAATTAGTTGATCTTGGTTATCGGTATCTATACCATAAAAGCAAGGATGGGTAACTGGAGGGGAAGAAATTCGCATATGTACTTCCGTTGCACCCGCTTCGTACAATGATTTGACTAATTTGCGGCTTGTTGTACCCCGCACGATTGAATCATCAATGATTATTACCCTTTTACCAACTAACACGTCTTTGAGGGGATTAAGCTTCATGCGTATACCCGATTCGCGCATTGCTTGTGTAGGCTGAATAAAAGTTCTTCCGACGTAACGATTTTTGATCAATCCTTCAACATAGGGTATACCAGACACTTCAGAAAAACCAATTGCAGCTGGTATCCCAGAATCTGGAACCCCAAAAACAATATCGGCATCCACAAGAGATTCTTGTGCTAATCGTCGCCCTAATCTCATGCGGTAGCTATACAAGCTTTCCTCGTTCATAATGCTATCTGGACGAGCAAAGTAAAACATTTCAAAGATACATAGCTTCCTTTCTTGTTTTTGACTCCATTGAAAGGATGCTAAACCTGATTCGGTAATCCAAACCAATTCCCCTGGCTCTACATCTCGTAGATATTTCGCGCCGATAATATCCAAAGCACAGGTTTCTGAAGCCAAAACGTAGCGTGTTGGATTACCCTCCAAAGTTCCAATTACCAGGGGACGAATACCGTTAGGATCGCGCACGCCCATTACGCCTTCACTCGTACCAATAACTAAACTAAAGGCTCCTCGACAACGATGAAAAGCCCTAATCGCTCCTTCTAATAACTCTGCACCCTCGTTTATTTCTTCGGCGATCGCCAAGGCAATCATTTCTGAGTCGGTTGTGGTGGTTAAGTTGCAGCTTTTTTTGAGCAATTCGTCGCGTAACTGCGTTGTATTGACTAAATTACCATTATGTGCTAATGCTATCTCACCCAGACGAGTTTCGACAACGGCTGGTTGAGCATTTGCTCTATGACTAGAACCTGTGGTGGAATAGCGGGTATGACCAACACCTATACTACCTGGTAACTCATCAAGGATAGATTCGTTAAAGACTTGAGATACTAAACCCATGTCTTTATGTAGGTGTACCTGTTTGCCTTCAAATGTGGCAATTCCAGCGGATTCTTGACCTCTATGTTGGAGGGCGTACAATCCAAAGTAAGTTAGTCTGGCAACGTCTTCTAATGGTGCATAAACACCAAAAACGCCGCAAGCTTCTTCTTGCTTGTCGGGACGTTCATCTTGTTGATTAATTTGATTGCGATCTATTTGGGCGTGTTTATCCGAAGTGACGGCTTTGGAATTTGGGGGAATCATTCTAGCTATGCTCCTGATGATGATGTCAAGGGTTACCTTAAAAGTTTTTTTGAAGAAAAAAAATTAAGGGTGCCTGTCAAGCCACTGGGATTGTGAATTTGGATATTAAGATTAAATTTAATTAAATCTTAACCATCTATTTACCACAGTACAGTATTTATGCTCACTGATACTAATTTTGAGTTGCCAGTTATTCAATTGTCAGTTGAGTGCTGAACTGTTGATTTGAAGCTAAACGCCCATTAATTGCTTGATGATAGCGATTGCTTACACTTTCTATCGTAACGTTTATTAAAGTTTTATTATCAATAGTGAATACCCTTAAATCTGTTTGGGAGTTCTCTACCTTGCCAAGTTTTTGCCAATTGTCGTTTAATTGTTCCCGTAAGTAGGATTCCCAAATTTCAAGATCGGCTAACGCAACTGAAACAATAATTCTTGCTCCACCTTCACCAAAGAGTACTCGATCCCATCTTTGGGAATTGCTTGCTGGTAACTCTAATTTTATTTCGGCACCCAGTTTGCTTTTAATACAGCATTCGGCAAGAGCAACAGTAATTCCACCTTCAGCGCAATCATGAGCGGAACGCACCCAACCTTGACTAATTCCCTCGCGGCAAGCTTGTTGTACGCGACGTTCTAAGTCAAAATCAACTCTTGGAGGTTTTCCGGCAACAGTTTCGTGGATTGTAGCTAAATACTCCGAGCCTCCTAGTTCGACTTGGGATTGAATTGGTAAACCGAGAAGATAAATTATATCGCCTTGCTTGAGCCAAGCTTGAGAGCAAATTTTGCTTAAATCGGGAATCAATCCCACCATTCCCACAACGGGAGTCGGATAAATTGGTTGGGGATTACCTTGGGAATCAAAAGTTTCGTTGTAAAGAGAAACATTTCCCCCAGTTACCGGTGTAGATAATTCTTGACAACCTTCTGCCAAACCCCGACAAGCTTCTGCTAACTGCCAATAACCAATCGGTTTTTCTGGACTACCAAAATTGAGATTATCTGTCACCGCCAAAGGTTCGGCTCCTACACAGCTCAGATTGCGTGCAGCTTCGGCTACTACAGCTTTAGCACCTTCATAAGGATCGAGATAAACATAACGGGAGTTGCAATCAACTGTTGCAGCAACGCCTTTTTGGGCATTGGAAGAAAGATTAATATTGTCCCCTCCGCTCCCTCCGCTACCTCCGCTCCCTCCGCTCTCAGAAACCGAGCGTAAGCGAATAATCGCGGCATCCGCACCACCGGGTAACATTACGGTGTTATTCTGCACTTGATGGTCGTATTGACGATAAACCCAATGTTTTGAAGCGATGTTAGGGGTATCAAGTAAAGTCAAAAGAATATCATTCCAGGTTTGCCATTTCCCTTTGATTTCAATGCCTTCATAAGTGCAAGCCGGTAAAGAATCTGGTGTCCATTCCCAAGCTTTGCGGGCATATTCTGGAGGTTCTTTTAATAATTCTCGGTGATAAATCGGGGTATTTTCTGCTAAGGCTGTAGCGGGTATTTCTGCTGCGACTTCCCCTTGATAAAGTATCCGTACAATGGGTTCTTCTATTACTTTTCCTGCGACTACTGCATTAAGTCCCCAACGCACAAAAATATCAATTAATTCTTGTTCTCTACCTTTTTCAGCAACAAATAACATTCTCTCCTGAGATTCGCTGAGTAAATATTCGTAGGGAATCATTCCGGTTTCGCGGTTGGGAATCTTATCTAAATCGAATTCCACGCCGACACCACCTTTGGCGGCCATTTCGGAGGTGGAACAAGTTATACCCGCAGCACCCATATCTTGCGCTGCTACTACTGCACCGGTTTTAAAGGCTTCCAAACAGGCTTCAATTAAAGATTTTTCTAAAAAAGGATCGCCAACCTGCACCGCAGGGCGATTATCTAAAGATTCGTCGCTTAATTCTGCGCTGGCAAAACTCGCACCTCCCATACCGTCGCGCCCAGTAGTAGATCCGACATACAACACCGGATTACCAATACCTGATGCACCGGATTTAACTATTTCCGGCGTTTCCATTAAACCCAAGGCCATCACGTTTACTAAAGGATTGCCAGAGTAAGCGCTGTCAAAATAGACTTCGCCACCTACTGTAGGAACGCCGACACAATTACCATAATGAGCGATCCCCGATACTACACCACTAAATAATCTTCTGGTTTTGGCATCTTCTAAATTACCGAAACGCAGTGAATTTAATACTGCAATGGGACGCGCACCCATGGTAAAAATATCTCTGAGAATACCACCTACTCCGGTAGCAGCTCCTTGAAAGGGTTCTACTGCGGAGGGATGATTGTGGGATTCTATTTTAAAAGCGAGTTGTAAACCATCACCCAAGTCTACAACACCAGCATTTTCGCCGGGACCTACGAGAATGCGCTTTCCGGTAGTGGGAAACTGTTTTAATAAAGGTCGAGAATTCTTATAACAGCAATGTTCTGACCACATTACGCCAAACATTCCCAATTCAGCTTTATTGGGATGGCGACCTAATCTTTTAACAATTTCTTGGTATTCTTCGGGTTTTATGCCTTCAAAGGCTATTTCTGCGGGAGAAAACGGGGATTGGGATGTAGCGGTCATGGTGAAGAATTACACGCCTGGACGAATTTTATATTCTAATATCTATTTGTGCATTTATTGCTATTTAAATTATTTTAATTTTTAAATTGGAACTATAGAAACTTACAAAAATACTGTTTCTTAATCGATTATTTTGTAGTATTTGTCACCGATATTAATACCGCTTCGGAAGAAAAATCAATGCGAATATTCCCTACTAAAGAATAAAATACTTCAAAAAAATTCAATAGTTTGCGTAAAAGATCGTTATTCGGACAGTAATCCCATTAGAAGTTAATTTCGAGGGGTTAAACATGAATTTACACAATATTGCAGTTAAGTGTATTAACTGGAAATGATGCATATTATACGGTAAATTAAATTACCTCCTTTCAATTCCAGAAGATTTTTGATAATGCTTCTTTGGTATTCGTAATTGTCTGTTAACCACGAATTGATTTGTCCCAGACGCGATATATCGCGTCTCTACATTTTCTGCAACAACGAAAATCCCTCGCTATTTATTCGCCATCCATTCACCTTTCACTCAGATCCTAAAATGAACCGCAATCTAATCTTTCTTTCCTTTCTACTCCTGCTGCAAATCCCTGCCTTTCCCATAAAAGCTGCTCCTCCTTCCATAGCTCAAAATTCAACTTGCAAAATCGAACATGAAGACGAATTTTATTCAACCAAAGAATTACAAAACCTCGCCAATAAAATAACAGTAAAAGTCATCGGCGATCGCAACGGCGGTTCGGGAACGCTTATTGGTAAACAAGGAAACAATTACCTAGTTGTGACCAATTCTCATGTTATCCAAGGTGTAACTAATATTAAATTGCAAACTGCCGACGGTAAAACTTATTCAGCAGACATTTTACCGCAAAACAAGTTTAAAAATTCAGATATTACTTTATTAAAATTCCAAAGCAGTCAAAATTATTGTTTATCAGAAATTGCTAAAACTACTCCTAATATTGATACTCCCGTACTTGCTGCGGGTTTTTCTGGTTCGACAGGAAATATTACATTTAGCGTCGGGGAAGTTAAAAAGACTTCTAACTTAAAAGAAGGATATCAAATTGGTTACAGCAGCAACATCGAACAAGGAATGAGCGGTGGTGCAATTCTTAATTCAATGGGTGAACTTGTAGGGATAAATGGTAAAAGTGCTTATCCGATTTTAAATTCTGGTTATGTTTATCAAAACGGTAAACGTCCCAGAGAATCGGAAATTAGAGAAATGAGAAAATTTAGTTGGGGAATTCCGATTTCAACTGTTTTAACGTGGGTTGATAGAGATGTGTTGACTGCTTATAAATTGCCTTTACCGAAATCTTCTATTACTGTAGCGCAACGAGAATATACAGGATGGTTGGAAGAATTAGAAAAAAAAGCTAAACAATTTACGGTAAGAATTGATAGCAGTAGTAATGCGAATGGTTCGGGAATAATTATTGCTAGAGAAGGGAATACTTATACGGTTTTAACATCGGCTCATGTGTTGTGTGAAAGAGTAGATGCAACAAAACCTTGTGGTGGATTTAATTATGAAATATTTGCGCCAGATGGAAAGAAATATTCTGTCGATAAAAGCAGTATCAAAATTGAGGAAGGAGTTGATTTAGCGGTAGTTAAATTTAAAAGTTCCGCAAATTATCAAATCGCCACTCTTGCAAATTACAATCCGAATAAAGATGACTATATATTTAGTGCGGGATTTCCTAAATTAAAAAATAATTCACCTTGGCGATTTACTATAGGACGAATTTTTGATAAGCAAACAGGATTATTAAATGCTAATCAATCGGACTTTCAAAATGATGATTCTGGTAGATTGCAAAGTGCGAGTTCATTAACAGGAGGATATGAATTAGTTTACACCAGCATCACTTATGGCGGAATGAGTGGTGGTCCGGTATTAGATTCACTTGGACGAGTAATTGGTATTCATGGACGTTCTGAAGGAGAACAAGCTGGAGATTTTAAAATTCAAATTGGATATAGTTTGGGTGTTCCTGTAAGTACCTTTTTAGAACTAGTTTCTCGATTGGGTACAAAACCGCAACAATTAGAAAATACCCGACCACCTCAGCTAAATACACAGAAAAAGAAGTCAATCGAAGAAGCAATATTATCAACTGATGTTTCTGGGGGAAATGCTACTGCTGCACAATGGTTGGAAAGAGGAAATCAACTTTGGCGATCGCGTCGTTATGATGAAGCAGTCAAAGCCTTTGATGAAGCAATTAAGCAAAAACCATCTTTTGTTTATTTAGCCTACTATGGTAAGGGTTTGGCGTTAGCACTTCAGGGGAAAACTAAAGAGACTATTGCTGCGTTAGAACAAGCTGTTACACTCAAGCCTGAATTTGTTGCTGCTTGGAAGTCCCATAGTGTAAGCTACAGACAATTAAAGCAATTGGACAAAGCATTAGTAGCTATAAATAAAGCAATTGAGTTACAGCCAGAAAATCCAAATCTTTATAATGAAAAGTGGGGAATTCTAAAATATTTAAAAGAGTACACACAAGCAGAAGCAGCAATCACAAAAGCGATTAAACTTAGTCCTCGTGCTGCATTTTACTTAAATCGGGGAAATCTTTATAAAGACCGAAAAAAATGGAATTTAGCAGTTGCTGATTACAATAAAGCAATTCAAATTAATCCCCAACATGCTAATGCTTACTATAATCGGGGACTTCTTTACCGAAATAAAAAAAAATGGGAATTAGCAGTTGCTGATTACAATAAAGCGATTCAAATTAATCCTGAATTCTATCAAGCTTACAACAGTCGGGGAATTCTTTACTCTGACCGTAAAGAATGGAATTTAGCAGTTGCTGATTACAACAAAGCAATTCAA
>JBCBQE010000324.1:0-7281 GCA_039820385.1 Cyanobacteria bacterium J06635_10 | reverse complement strand
GTATTATACAAAAGAAGCCATTGATTCAGCGACAAATCTGAATGAGTTAAATAATCTTTCGCTGCATTTGCACTGTCTAAATCGACAACACCAGGGCGCACAACTAACAAAATACCGTCTGTTAAATCGCTCAATATTGCTGCATCTGCCGTTCCTACTACTGCAGGAGTATCAAAGATGACGAAATCATACTCTTGTGTAAAATGACTCAATAATGTTGCCATCCGTTGAGAATCCAGTAGAGCAATGGGATTGGGAGGCAAAACACCAGAACAAAGCACATCTAAATTAGGTGCCACCTCTCGTACCGCAGCATCAAATTCAACTCGATCTACTATTAAATTACTTAGCCCTACGGCATTCGTAAGTCCCCAAGTATGATGCTGGATCGGATGGCGCATATCTGCATCTACCAGTAACACTCGTCTTCCTACGCTAGCCATTACTACTGCTAAATTTGCTGCTACCTCCGATTTTCCTTCTTTAGCAACAGAACTTGTCACCACGATACTCTTTAACTGGGTATCTGAACAGAGAAATTTTAAGTTAGCTTGTAAAATCTGATATGCATTTCCAACAGGAAAGTAAGGTATGTCTCTCTCAATAATTCGAGGTACAGATCTATTAATTCCTGCGATCGAAGAATGATGTTTATGCTGCTTACCCAAGGCAGGAATTACTCCAAGTAGGGTATATCTCAATACTGCCTTCGCTTCCTTGACTGTCTTAACGGAGCGATCTATCAAATCTAAACCAAAGGCAGTTATTAACCCTAAGAAGACACCCGCACCTGCTCCACCAATAAGAAACAGCAGTTTTCGTGGCCCTTCCGGCTTATCAGGTACTAAAGCTGCGGAAATGATCCGTGCATTGGGAATCTTTTGATTTTCTGCAACGTTAATTTCTTGGAGTTTAGTCAACAGTGTTTCGTAGGTTGATTGCGCTGCTTTAAGTATGCGCTCTAATTCCCGCTGGTTTTGTTCTAATTGTGGTAGGTTATTAGCTCGTTGTTTATAGGCATACAATTTCTTAGAGAGTGTCGCAATTTGTTGTTCCAAACCCACGCGCTCTGCTTCCACACGGGTAATCTCTGTAATCAAACCTTGCCGTAACTCTCCCAGTTGTAAATTACCCTGTTTAAATTGTTCTTCATTTCCTGCTACTTCTTTTGTTCTTTCATCGAGGAGATTTCTCAGAGCTGCGACTTTTTCTTCCCAATTAATCACACTCGGATGTGTTGATTTAAAACGAGTTCTTTCCAAGGCTAATTGACTTTCTGCTTCTTGGAGTTGAGCAAGTACTTTTTGTACCCCTGGTGTTTGACTTAACTCTGCCGATATTACTGCTTGTTGCGGCTCTACCCGAGCTTGAGCGCGTAAATTCGCTAAACGTGCGTTTACATGAGCTACTTGAGCTTGAATTTGAGATATTTGTGATTCTAACTTAGTAATTGTCTCAACTGCTGCATTCGCTTCTTCTTCTAAGGCAATGATTCGATGCTTTTCTTTGAATTGTCGCAGTTGTAATTCTGCTTTTTGCACCGATGATTCTGCTTTTGGTAGCTGCTCTTTGAGAAATTTTTGTGCCGTTTGTGCTTCTGCTTGGTTTGCTGCAACGTTTTCTTGAATATATTTATCGATAACCGTATTCACAATTTTCGCTGCTTTCTCTGGATTTTCGTCGCTATAGGAAATTACTAAAATATCACTTCCCTTAATTCCTTCCACATTTAATCCCGCAGCTAAAGCAGAAATTGGTAAAAGTTCACCTTCTTCATCTCTGAGATTCAGGGTACGAATGGTTTCTTGAAGCACAGGATTTGATGTTACTATCCGTGCTTGAGTATCCAAAGGATTATTATTCTGAGTTAATGCTTCCAAGCGTCCTAAATCTTCCGAAAATCCAGTCAGAGAAGAAGTTCGATTACTCTTAATCATGACGCTCGCCTCTGCTCTGTAGCTAGATTTCAGCCTAAACGCATATAATGATGCTCCCGTCACCGTCAATGCGATCGCACCAACAGCAGGTAACCAACGACGTTTTATTACCTGTAAGTATTTGTGAATATCTATTTCTTCAATGTTGTCTATAGTTTCCATTGTTATTGCGACAGAAATATATATAATAATGTTGACAATTTGTACAATTGACAGCACAAAGTCAGCCGTTTTAGATGTACAATGCAACGTCAAGGGTTCCCAGCCGGAATGTTTTTTCTACAACAATTCACGGCTGCCCATCATTGCAAGCTCATTTCAATCGGCATTTAAGATGGAGATGCTATAGATAACTCAAGTAAGATTAGATTTTATTATTGACGGGCACCCAATATAATTTTTTTTAGAAGAAAAAAATCATATTGGGAACCCTTGACTGCGTGACAATCATTATTTCAGTTCAACTCTAAAATCATTAATTGATTTTTTTTACTATTGCTCGAATTGATTAACAACTGCTTGAAAATACAAACCCTGAATCACAGACTGAAAATCTAGATGCCCAGATCAATTAATCTTTTATGATTTTGATACTAACACATGTTTGCCTAAGTGACATTACCGAAAGCTGTAATAATATAGTAAAAAATTTTGCTAGATTTCATTTAATAAATAATACCCGGCTCTACCACGGGTACCCAATATAATTTTTTCTCCTAAAAAAGTTATATCGGGAGCCCTTGATTAACGAATTGAGTGAGAGGGGAATTTTCATTATTAACCCGGAATATTACCAGTACTAGTTTTGACTTCAGATAAGTGTTTATACAAAGTATATTGCTCAACTAGTGTACCTTAAGTTAAGTCTCTTTACGTAAAGTTTATACATAATTTTTCAAAACTTTAGAATATAATAATAAGCACTAGTATTTTATCTGATGACAAAATATTGAACCATTAGCTTATTTATTTTCTAGAAATATTGTTTTTCAAAAAAGATAAATATCAGATTAATAACCAGGGATATTCAATCATTTTCTATAGCAATTTGACTATTAAAATAGAAATGTCATTCAATGCTTTTATATAATTAATAATATCTAAAAAAACAGACGAAAAAAATTGATCGATTATCTTCAATTATTGAATAAAATTAAATATAAAAATCTAATTGCTTCTCCATCTATTCTCAATAGTGTTATTAAACGAAGGTTTGAGCGGAAGTGCCGAAGTGCCGAAGTTGTTTGGGGATTTAAACCCCAACCCAATTCTTTCACCGTATGACGGGAACCCTTTGAGCGGTGGGGAATTAAACCCATATGTTTAAGTTAACCGCATATTAAACGCTTGTTAATCATATTAAATATCTGTTTTATTGCTACCTGGCACACATAGTCAAAAATTTGATATTATCTAAATTGTCAAGTTAAATAATTACATTGAACCGATTGCGATCTTAAACAAAGATTAATCAAAATCGGTTTATTCCTTAATACAATTTTTTTAGCATTTAATATGTGGGTATCAACCTTTACACGTGTTTTGCAACTAATTCAGAAAAAACTCTTATAAGAGATTTTGAATTAGAAGTAAATAGTTTAACTAGTTAAGAAACAAACAAATCCTATGACTCAGACAATTGGATTAGTGCGTGGCGGACTTGTGATAAACAAGATTTTTATAGACTCGAATAAATCTTTAACGGATGTCAAACATAATACTAAAAATACTGCTTTAAATACAGAAAAGCACTGATATTGCTTGTACTTTTTTACCGAAAAATAGATACTAGCTTTGATTAATTTTGAGATGCTGGTAGCAATTGTTGAACGTATTTAGATCAATTTTGATTGTGAGAGAGTTTTCTGATAAGCAGGGAAATTAGTCATGATATGTTGATTCTTTTCTCAGCCTAGTTGGGTGAGGAAGAAATTTCTGTAGAACAGTTAAGTTTTTTTCTTAGTATCTCGGTTCAATTGTTTTACTGTTTACTTATCTACCTCTTACATAATGGCTAATATCAACGAAATTCGTATCGATCAGCCCAGTACTGACAATGACGAGTATTTTGAGTTATTCGGTACTTCTGGTGAGTCTTTAGATGGTTTAACTTACTTAGTTATTGGTGATGGCTCTACAGGAAGCGGTACAGTTGAAGCAGTAGTTGATTTAAACGGACAGATAATTCCTTCTACTGGTTTTTTTGTTACAGCCGAAAATACTTTTACATTGGGAACGGCTGATTTAACTACAAACCTCAACTTTGAAAATAGTGACAACGTAACTCATTTATTAGTAGAAGGTTTCACCGGAAGCGACGGTGATGACCTCGATACGAACGATGATGGTACCTTAGAGGTTACACCTTGGACATCGATTGTAGATTCGGTTGCTCTTGTAGAGACAACTGATGGTAGCGGCGAACAAATATACAGTACAAATACTGTAGGACCAAATGGAACTTTTGTTCCCGCTCATGTATTCCGCAATCCTGATGGAACTGGTACATTCGAGATTGGTCAATTCGATCCCAGTGGTGGAGATGATACTCCTGGTGGAGATACAACCGATACACCTACACCCACCGCAGCTAAGATTTACGAAATCCAAGGTGCTGCTCACACTTCACCTTTAAATGGTGAATTAGTAACTACAACTGGTGTTGTTACCGCAGTAGATAGCAATGGTTTCTATCTCCAAGACGCTGCAGGAGATGGAGATGATGCAACTTCCGATGCTATCTTTGTTTTCACTAGTTCTGCTCCTACAGTTATAGTTGGTAATTCTGTTGAAGTTACCGGTACTGTAAGTGAGTTTTTCCCTGGGGGAGAGGATACGGGCAATCTTTCTACTACCCAAATCACCAACCCAACTATCACTATTCCAGATGCTAGTATTCAAGTTTTCCCAACTACAGTAGTTATTGGTGCTGGTGGTAGAGTACCTCCCACGGAAAATATTGATGATGATGCTTTGGCTAGCTTTGAACCCACAACCGATGGGATTGATTTCTTCGAGTCGTTGGAAGGAATGCGAGTAACTGCCAAAGATGCAGTAGCTGTTGCTCCTACCAATCGCTTTGGGGAAATCTTCACTGTTGTAGATAATGGTACCGGTGCTACAGGAATTAGCGAAAGAGGTACGCTCAATATCAGCCCTGATGATTTCAACCCCGAAAAAGTCCAAATTGATGAAGATTCGGGAATTTTTAATTTTGATTTCCCTGATGTTAACGTTGGCGATCGCTTAGGAGATGTAACTGGTGTTGTCGGTTATGGCTTTGGTAACTTTGAAATTTTAGTTACTGAAGATTTTACTAGTAATATCACCCCAGCAAATTTACAACCAGAAACTACAACTATAGAAGGTAGCGCAGATAAGCTGACAGTTGCTAGCTACAACCTTCTTAATCTCGATCCTAACGATGCAGATGGAGATGAAGATGTTGCAAATGGCCGATTTGATGCAATTGCTTCCCAAATCGTCAATAACTTGAAAACTCCTGACATAATTGGTTTACAAGAAATTCAGGATAATAGTGGTTCAGCAGATGATGGTGTAACATCCGCTGACGAAACTTTGCAACAGTTGGTTGATGCGATCGCGGCAGCAGGTGGTCCCACATACAGTTTCATTGATAACACCTTTATCGGTAATGATACCAACGGCGGTCAACCAGTTGGTAATATTCGTACAGCTTTCCTTTACAATCCCGAGCGAGTCGGTTTTGTCGATGGTTCTCGCACTGCAATTACCAACGTCAGCGCTCAACAAACCGATTCGAGCAATCCTTTCTTCGATAGTCGCTTACCTTTAGCAGCAACATTCACCTTCAATGGAGAGCCAGTTACTGTTGTTAATAATCACTTCTCTTCCAAAGGTGGTAGCAGCCCCATCTTAGGTGTAGAGCAACCCTTTGAAGCGCGACAAGAAGAGGTAGCAGTCAACGGCAGCCTTGATGAGCGTCAAGCACAAGCGCAAGCAGTCAAAGATTACGTTGATGGAATTGTAGCAGTAAACCCTAGCGCTAGAGTTGTTGTACTCGGTGACTTAAATGAGTTTGAATTTGTCTCTCCAGTAGAAACTTTATCCGAGAGCTTGACAAACTTGACAAAAACTGTTCCAGAAGATGAACGTTACAGTTTTATTTTCCAAGGTAATTCACAATCCTTGGATCATATTTTAGTTAGTGATAACTTAGCGAAGAATGCAGAGTTCGATATTGTACATGTCAACTCTGAATTTGCGGAAACTACTCAAAGAGCTAGTGACCACGATCCGTTAGTTGCCAGTTTATCAATTCCTAGAGAGAAGATGGACAAAATTAATCTAAGTCAACTCGGTACCTTTACCAGTGAAGATGGCGCGGAAATTGTTGCACACGATCCAACTACCCAACGCCTGTTTGTAACCACTGGGGACACTATTGAAATTATTGATATTAGCAATCCAGCTAACCCCACAAAGTTTGGTGAAATTGATGTAACTTCTGTTGGTGATTTTGCCGGTGGTGGTGCTAACAGCGTTGCAGTGATGAACGGAATCGTTGCTGTAGCAGTTGAAGCTGATACCAGCCAAGATAACGGTGTTGTGGCTTTCTACGACACTGACGGCGTATTACAAAATTCCATTGAAGTTGGTGCGCTTCCCGATATGCTTACCTTCACCCCCGATGGAATGAAGGTAATCGTAGCAAACGAAGGCGAACCCAATGACGACTACACCGTAGATCCTGAAGGTTCTATCAGCATTGTTGATATTTCTGGTGGTGTTGGTAGCGCAACAGTTACAAGCGCTTCTTTCACAGGCTTTAACGATCGCAAGCAAGAGTTAATTGAGAAAGGTGTCCGCATATTTGGCCCTAACGCTACTGTTGCTCAAGACTTAGAACCAGAGTACATCGCAATTTCTGCCGATGGTTCAACAGCAATTGTTACCCTTCAAGAAAACAATGCGATCGCTGTTGTAGATATTGAAACTGCTACTGTCGCTGATGTTCTACCTCTAGGTGTAAAAGATCATAGCAAAGGTCAACCAAATCTTACACAATATCAGTTTTCTGACTTACCTGTTTTAGGAACTACTGCTACAACAAACCCTGAAGATTCTGCTCAAACAACTCCAGGACAAGATATTCTCTTAGGTGGTTTATCCGGTCTTTTCTACGATGGAGTTGCTGAAAATGGTAACTTAAAATTCGTTACCGTTCCCGATAGAGGACCAAATGGCGATCCCACTGATGTAGACGGTGACGGTGATAACGAGCGTCCTTTTGCTCTACCTGATTATCAAGCAAAGGTAGTTCGGTTTGAGCTTAACGAAACTACTGGTGCCATTGAAAATC
>JBCBQE010000323.1:0-7289 GCA_039820385.1 Cyanobacteria bacterium J06635_10 | reverse complement strand
ATATGTATGTACAGTATAGTTTATATATTACTACATATACTTTATATTATAGTATAATATATATTTTTTTAATAATTGTCCTACAGCAAGAACTGTAGAAGGCTAATTAAAGGGATCGTAAATATTATATTTAGGGTAGCGATCGCGGTGAGATGATAATCCAAAAATGATACAATTATCAATTAAAGAATAACCATAGCTGAAAAAAATGTATATGAAGAGCAATTTAAAACTCAACCCACGGGCAAAAACTTTTTAATTATTAAACAAATATTAGTAATTCGAGGGTCACCTGGAGAAGATTATGATTCAGGGGATAAAACTTGTATATGATACCTGCCTTCTGTTACAATCCCAAATATCGCTAGGATTAAATACTTACACCAATGAATCTCGACTAACAGGGCGGGGATCAAGTAATAAAATCATTACTTACCCGGAAGGTTTTTCTACATTGGTGCTGTGTAGCAAGAACGCAGGGCAACCGATAAGGGACTCCTGACCTGGAATAAATCTGTGTAAAAAAAATATTGATTCAGTCATCTTTAGAAACTAATTAGAGGGGATTTATGACAAATAAGCCAGATCGCATTGTAATGATTGGAGTTGCTGGAGACTCTGGATGCGGTAAATCTACGTTTTTGCGTCGCCTAATTGATTTGTTCGGAGAAGAATTCATGACAGTCATCTGTTTAGACGACTATCATAGTTTAGACCGGAAGCAGCGTAAAGAAACAGGTATAACGGCGCTAGATCCAAGAGCGAACAACTTTGACTTGATGTACGAGCAAATGAAAGCTCTTAAAGAAGGTCAAGCAATTGATAAACCCATTTACAACCATGAAACAGGCGAAATAGATCCCCCTGAAAGGATAGAGCCAAATCATATTATTGTAATAGAAGGATTGCATCCTCTATATGACGAACGGGTACGTTCTTTAATTGATTTCAGCGTATATTTGGATATCGGCGATGAAGTTAAAATAGCCTGGAAAATCCAACGCGATATGGCAGAAAGGGGTCACCGTTATGAGGATGTCTTGGCTGCAATTAATTCCCGCAAACCTGATTTCCAAAACTATATTGAACCACAAAGAGAATATGCTGATGTGGTTCTTCAGGTATTACCAACTAACCTGATTAAAGATGATAAAGAGCGTAAAGTACTGCGAGTACGGATGCTGCAAAGGGAAGGTAAGGAAGGTTTTGAACCAGTTTATCTGTTTGATGAAGGTTCAACCATCCAGTGGACTCCTTGCGGACGTAAGCTGACTTGTTCTTACCCTGGTATGCAAATGTACTACGGTTCTGATGTATACTACGGTCGCTATGTCTCCGTATTAGAGGTTGACGGTCAATTTGATAACCTTGATGAAGTAATTTATATTGAGACGCATCTGAGTAAAACATCCACGAAGTATCAGGGAGAGATGACTCACTTGCTACTTCAGCACCGCGAATATCCGGGTTCCAATAATGGAACGGGTTTATTCCAAGTATTGACTGGTTTGAAAATGCGTGCTGCATATGAACGTTTGACACAGACAGAGGCGAAAATGGCTGTTGAAGTTTAAATAAGTCTTTAAAAGTTGAGACTACTTTTGAAAATCATAGTTATTTTGATTAGGACATCCATGTGGTGTCCTTTTTTAGTGCAGGTAATAAATAAAAAATAGTGAAATAAATTGTATTAAATAAAGTAAGTAGCAAAAAAATCATTTATTTTCAAGATAATTACGATAACTCTATTAATTTGAAAAAATTAACGTAGCATTCATCATTAACTGCAAAAATATTGGTATGATTGCTGATTAAAGTGGCTTAATAAAATGCTTACATTAATTAAGTCTAAATACTCTTTGAGGAGGAACTTAATTTGACTCGTCGCTATCTATTTACCTCCGAGTCAGTGACCGAGGGTCATCCAGATAAAATCTGCGACCAGATTTCCGATACTATTTTGGATGCTTTGCTCGAACAAGATCCTACAAGCCGTGTTGCTGCTGAAGTTGTTGTCAATACTGGCTTAGTGCTGATTACTGGCGAAATAACCAGTAAAGCGAACGTTAACTATATGAATCTCGCTAGAAAGAAAATAGCTGAGATTGGTTATACCGATGCTGTAAATGGTTTCTGTTCCAATAGCTGCTCAGTTTTGGTAGCTTTGGACGAACAATCAGCGGATATCGCTCAAGGCGTTAACACCGCTCAAGAAACCCGGGAAGAATCTAGCGAAGAACAGTTTGATAAAGTTGGTGCTGGCGACCAGGGTATCATGTTCGGTTTTGCTTGTAACGAAACTCCCGAATTAATGCCCTTGCCCATCAGTCTTGCTCACCGTATTGCTCGCAGACTAACAGCAGTTCGTAAGACAGGTGAATTGGCTTATCTACGTCCCGACGGTAAAACTCAGGTCAGTATTGCCTACGAAGATGGAAAACCGGTGGGTATTGACACCATATTGATTTCTACCCAGCACGCTCCTAGCATCGGCGATATTAGCGATGAAGCAGGGGTACAAGAAAAAATCAAGCAAGACTTGTGGACTTCGGTAGTAGAACCTGTATTTGGGGATATTGACATTAAGCCAGACGAACAAACTCGCTTTTTGGTTAACCCCACCGGTAAATTTGTGATTGGTGGACCTCAAGGAGATTCTGGTCTTACTGGACGCAAAATTATTGTCGATACCTACGGTGGTTATTCCCGGCATGGTGGTGGAGCTTTTTCTGGAAAAGATCCCACAAAAGTAGACCGTAGCGCCGCTTATGCTTGTCGTTACGTGGCGAAAAATATCGTTGCTGCTGGTTTGGCAGAAAAATGCGAAGTACAGCTTAGTTACGCCATTGGTGTAGCGCGTCCAGTAAGCATCATGATCGAAACCTTTGGTACAGGTAAGGTTGACGAGCAAACTTTGTTGGAATTAGTTGAAGGGCACTTTGAACTGCGTCCCGCAGGTATAATCCATGCTTTCAACTTACGTAAATTACCAAATGAACGAGGCGGACGTTTCTACCAGGACGTTGCAGCTTACGGTCATTTCGGACGTGATGATTTAGACTTACCTTGGGAGAGTACTGATAAAGCTCAGTTATTGAAGCAAGCAGCAAGTGGATTACCTTCAGTAATTCCAAGTTCTACCAAAGCTTTGAGTCTTTCCTAAAAGAAGGTTGCCCCGTTTTTAATGGACGGGTAGCTGTCTTCTCCATTGAAAGAGGAAATCAAAGTAATTTTAATCTTAAACAGTAAGTGAGGAGCCGTCTTTTAGAGAAAGTAACTCCTCACTTTTTTTGCCACAACCAGTGACAATCAAAATATGTTAAGTTTTAAAACTTAATGACTAGAATATCATAAAGCTCGTGCGAAGGATGTAGCGATTAGACTTTGCTAACTGTTATAAAAGAAGATGATTACGAGTAACTAGTGTATCGATCTAATTTCACCGCCTTGACGGGCACCCGACGGGTTCCCATGAAATTTTTTTTTCTTCTAAAAAAAATCATGGGTGCCCTGTAAGTTTTTTCTTCTAAAAAACTTTTAAGGGAACCCTTGACTAATGCATCAATTGTGGCGGAAGGGTAAGGAGATTCTCCGGATGCAAACTCAAAAGCCAACCGCAGGTGACAGCAGTTCACAATATAAAGAAGTGTCAGAAGATGTGCCCTCAAATGACGAACTGCCTACTTTAGAATTTCCTTCCAGCGGGAAACTTAAAGCTAGTTCTAGGCGTATCCATCAAAAAATTGGTTGCGGATATTTTGCGGCGATTGGAATTGGTTTTTTTGGTTCCCTTGTTGGATTAGTAATTGCTAATTACTACCGTACAAGAGAAATAAGCCAATTTAATCATGCCAAATATCAAACACAAATGTTAGCGAATTATAAAGATGCTGCTACGGAAGTACAATTACACAGTTATGGTTTGGCTGCCCTAGTAGAACAACCGCAACAGCTCTTTCGTAAAAAAGACGAGTTTGATGAAAGTGTTAACAAAATTAAAGATGTAGAAGTTCAAATTTCAGAATTTATTAGCAGCAAACCTGGAAAGTTAGCAGCTACTGAAGCAACTTTTCAGACATTATTGCGCGATTACGAGATTCATTTAGAGTCTTATACGCAACAACTAAACTTAATCTTACAGCAACTAGAGAAGCAAAAAAGGCACTCGAGACCATCTTCAGTACAAAAACAATTGTTGCAACTTACCCGCTCTCAATCGGCTATCCGTTTAGAAGAGTTATCTCACAAATTAAATCATATTCTGCAAAGCGCCGAATTACAAGAGTCTCAGAGAGCAAAAGACTTAGAATTTTCCAAAGGAATCGAAAGAACAATTGTTGTCGCCAGCATGCTGCTTTCAGTGGCGATCGCTGTTGTGGTGGCGTGGAGAACTTCCCGGGCTATAGCCGAACCTGTAGTAGTTGTAACTCAAGTTGCCGAACAAGTTGCTCGCAAATCTAATTTCGATTTACGCGCTCCAATTACAACCGAAGATGAAATCGGATTACTAGCAAAATCACTTAATAGGTTGATTGAAAGAGTATCACAAAGAACTAAGCAATTAGAACAAGCTAAAGAATTAGCAGAAGCCGCCAGTAAAACAAAAAGCCAATTTTTAGCAAACGTTAGCCACGAGTTACGTACACCTTTGAATGCCATAATTGGCTTAAGTCAACTTTTACAAGAAGACGCAGCCGATTTAGGTGTAGGGGGAGATTTTAGTATCGATCTTGAAACTATTAATACAGCTGGGAAACACTTACTAGAACTAATTAACGACATCCTCGACTTATCCAAAATTGAAGCTGGAAAAATGACTCTTTACCCAGAAACATTTGAGGTATTGTCGCTAATAAACAATCTCGTTCTTACTATCAAGCCAACCATAGAGAAAAATGGTAGTTCCTTAGAAATTGATTACGATGAAGAACTCGGTACTATGTATGCCGATCAAACAAGAGTAAGACAGATACTTTTAAATTTGCTAAGCAATGCCGCGAAGTTTACGAAAAATGGTAAAATTAACCTCAAGATTAAACGGCAAAAAAATGCTGTAGCGAATATGACCGGTGAAATAATTACTTTTGTCGTTAAAGATACCGGTATTGGCATGTCCGATTGTCAACTAAAGCAGTTATTTAAACCATTTACGCAAGGCGATGCTTCTACCACCAAAAAATATGGTGGAACGGGATTAGGATTAGCGATTACTCGCCATTTTTGCCAGATGATGGGTGGTGATATTAAGGTTCAAAGTGAGTTAGGAGTTGGTTCTACATTCACTGTTGTGTTACCAGTAATTAGTAATCAGTAATCAATTACGCTACAGTATAAGTTATAGCGACTCTCTGTTGAGTGCAGTATCCGATGATAAAAGATGCTCTTCACCAGTAACCAATAATCAGTGAATATCTGGACGTTTTAGCTGCTCGATTAGATAATTGGAAAGTAAATTATGCTTGATTTTATAAACAGTTTGAGCTGTTTATAATCGTTAATTTTTTAAGTAATCGCCAGACTAACATAGCGCAGGCAATATGATTTCGTTGAAGACGTTCGCGTTCACCTTTATGTGCGGCTCAGCGTGCCGAAGGCATACTTTACGGCATTACCTGGGTAAATACCCGTTAACTGCTTTATCTCTCGGTGTAACTCCTCTATTTTCCAACGGACTTTACACACCTGTTGTGCAAGGCGTGGGCGTGATTCAGATTGCTACGTATACAGCAATTAACCCCATATCCTTTAAGACATGGGGTTAACTTTGGGGATTGTGGGGATTCCTGTCCTTTCTTCTGGTGAGCAGTTCTCAAAAAACCACAACTTTCACCAGAACTGAGCCGATAGACTTCTTAGTATTGCCGGATGTTAGTATAATTATTCTTGCCGAGTGGAAGATTGACTAGATATAGCTAAATATATACCCAGTAGAATAAATACAAAGGCAATCCAGTCTAATAGAACTAACTTTTCTGAGAAAAATATCCAAGCTTCAATTGTTGTTAAAACTGGATCGAGAATCAGAAATAGAGCAACGAACCCCGAAGATAACTCATTGAGACTATAAGCTATAAATCCATTACCTAAAACATGACAGATAACAGCTAGAAGAATCACCGCTAACCAACCTGTCCATGAGTAGGGAAAAAGCTTTTCTCCAGTAACTATCAGGATAAGTAAAATTAAAATAGCTCCAATTAAGGAACTCCACATTAAGATTTTGGTAGTACTTAATTTAGTTCGCAATCGTTCTATAATTAGCAAATATGCCGCATAGAAAACAGCAGATAATAAAGCAGCTATATCACCTGACATTTTGCCATTAGCTATTTGGATATCTTCCAGACCTATAACAATCATTCCTGCAATAGCTAGTACCAATCCTATCAAAAATCTTCGTTCAAAACGCTGATTTAAAAAAAGCCATGCACTCAAAGTTGTGAATATAGGAGTTAAATTATGAAGTACAGTAGAAATAGCAATACTAGTTTGAGTTATTGACCAAGCCCAAAGTGATTGGAATCCTATATAAACAAAACCCAACGCTAACAATAAGACAATAACAGTTTTTGTGTAAGGGGTATCTTCTGTAGACTGTGGATTTGATTGCCCATTAGATAGTTTTAGATAAACAACATTGAGACTATTTGACAATGCTAGAATTACAGTAGCAATCCACAAGCGATTAAAAACTGTTGCATTCGCACTGATTTGGGCTTCACTCCATTTAATAAATATTGCTGCAAAAGATATCGCAACAGTGGCTATGAATAATAATGCGATCGCGATTAATTTTTGTCTTTCAAATAATAACTTTGGTTGTGATAATATTACTTGTTTTGTCATTGTATTCCGACGAGCAAATTAATTATTATACTAAGAATTTACATAACGATCGCAATGTTTATGTTGGTGCGTGAGACTAAATGTTTTTTATTATTGATATTTAGCAAGAGCACTATTCAAATCATTAATAATAGTATCTACTGGATCGTTAAAGCCTATTGATAGTCTTATTAAACTATCAGTGATATTTAATGATTTTCTTTCCTCGTCGGATAAATAGTAATATGTAAAAGTAGCAAGCTGTTCGATATAAGTTTCTGCCGAACCAAAATTAGAAGCAATATAGGGAATTTTTAAGTTATCAATAAATTCTGATGTCTCATTTTTTGAAAGTTTGAGTTCAAAGGTAACAACACTACCATATCCATTGGTAAAAAGTTTCTTTGCTAGTTGCGACTGAGGATGAGAATCCAGCCCCAAATAATATACTTGTGAAACTAAAG
>JBCBQE010000322.1:0-7298 GCA_039820385.1 Cyanobacteria bacterium J06635_10 | reverse complement strand
AATATCTTTGGTTTAATAAACCTTTACTAGGAGTTCTAATTAATTTATAAAAATCTTTTCTACCCCCCGCTAACCTCAACCATCAACCACTACTAAATATTGTTAACTGCTCGCTGCTCACTGTTCACTGTTCACTGCTCACTGTTCACTGTTCACTGCTCACTGTTCACTGCTCACTGCTCACTGCTCACTGTTCACTGCTCACTGCTCACTGTTCACTGCTCACTGCTCACTGCTCACTGCTCACTGTTCACTGCTCACTGCTCACTGTTCACTGCTCACTGTTCACTGCTCACTGCTCACTGCTCACTGATTAACCCGAGCCTATGGTTCATATAAAGCGCGTGGAACTCACCAATTTCAAATCTTTCGGCGGTACTACTTCGGTACCTTTACGGCCGGAGTTTACGGTGATTTCTGGCCCTAACGGTTCGGGAAAGTCTAATATTCTTGATGCGCTACTATTTTGTTTGGGGCTTTCTAGCTCTAAGGGTATGCGTGCTGGTAGGCTTCCAGATTTAGTCAACACAAATCAAATAAGTAAGTCTCGCTCTACTGTAGAAGCTAGTGTGACGGTGACGTTTGATTTATCGGATTATGATGCCAATGAATTTGATGATGAACCGATTATTTCTAATGTTGTGGTTGATGAGGTTGAAGAAAGTTCCGCAACTGAGGAACATTCTTTAGAAGAAACAGAAGAAGAAACAGCAGAAGATGCCGAAGAAAGAGTCTTGCAAGAGCAGCAAGATGAGGAAATCAAAAATCGCCGCGAGCAAATCCGGGCTAAACCAGGGGAAGAATGGAGCGTTACCCGTAGATTAAGGGTGACTAAACAAGGAACTTATTCATCAAGTTATTACATTAATGGAATTTCTTCTAACGCAACTGAGCTACACGAAGAGTTAAGCAATATCCGTATTAACCCGGAAGGATATAATGTCGTTCTCCAAGGGGATGTAACCAATATTATTTCGATGAAATCTCGCGAAAGACGGGAAATTATTGATGAATTGGCGGGAGTTGCGGCATTCGATCGCAAAATTAATCAAGCGAAGAAGACTTTAGAGGAAGTTAAGGAAAAAGAAGATAGTTGTCGAATTATTGAGACGGAATTGACGGCGCAGTGTGAAAGGCTTTCTCAAGATAAGGCGAAGGCTGAAAAATATCAACGATTGCGAACCGAATTTTTGGAGAAGCAGAAGTGGGAAGTTGTGCTTTCATGGCGCACTTTACAAGGGCATCAGGAACAATTATCTAAGCAAATTCAAGATGGCGATCGCACTCAAGGTGAATTCACTCAGCAGTTGAATGGAGTAAATGCTGATATTGAAGGGAAGAAAAAGGAACTTGACGAGTTAAATGCTCGCGTCAAGGCTTTGGGTGAGGAAGAACTTTTAAAAGTACAATCGCAGCTAGCCACTCAAGATGCAGAATACAAACAAGTTCAGCGTCGTCAAAGTGAATTACAAAATTTGTTGTCAGAATCTGAGTTAAAGGTGACGCAAACTCGTGGCGAAATTCAACAAAATCAAAATTCTCTGAGTGAGTTAGCGCAACTCAAAGATACAGAAACCCAAAATTCCGCCTCTTTACAAACTCAGCGCCAGTCAATGGGTGAGACTTTAGAAAAATCTCGCGAAACTGCTGCCGAAATTGCTTCTGCAACTGATGCTTGGGTAGTACAGCAAACAAATTTAAACCGTCAAATTGAATCCCTGCTACAAACTTTAGAACCCCAACGTACCGAAAGAGCGCAGTTACGGGAAAGAAATAGTCAACTACAGCAACAAATTCAAGAACAAAGGGAATTAGTTGAAAATTTAGAACCGCAGTTAGTTGAAAAACAAAGTCAATTAAATCAACTTGAAATTGAATTCAATTCTACCACCGAACCAATTCACGATTTAGCTGAGAATTTAAGCGCTACAGAAGAGGAATTACAAATTCAGCAGCAAACTCAAAAGCGGTTATTACAGGAACAAAGGGATAAGCAACGTCAGTTAGATAAGTTAGAAGCTCAAGCTCAAGCACAGCAGGAAGCCCAAGGAACTCACGCCAGCAAGATTATTTTACAATCAGGGTTGAGTGGAGTTTGCGGTTTAGTAGCGCAATTGGGAAGGGTAGAACCCAATTTTCAATTAGCCTTGGAAATCGCTGCCGGTGGACGTTTGGGACATATTGTGGTAGAAGATGACAGCGTTGGTGCCGCTGGAATTCAATTACTCAAGCAAAAACGCGCCGGGAGAGCAACTTTTCTACCTTTGAATAAGATTAGAGCGCCGCGAATTAATGAATCTGGTAATTTACGATATGCCAATGGTTTTATTGATTATGCGGTAAATTTAATTGATTGCGAACCCCGTTTTGACGATGTGTTTGCTTATGTTTTCGGGAATACGGTTGTTTTTGAAACTATAAATCAAGCGCGAAATCATTTAGGAAAAGCTCGTATTGTCACTTTAGAAGGAGAATTGTTGGAAACTAGCGGTGCCATGACTGGTGGTAGCGTTACCCAGCGATCGACATTGCGTTTTGGTACTGTAGAGACGACAGAATCCGAAGAAGTCAAGGCACTGAGAAATCGTTTGGTAGAAATTGAAAAAGTTTTGCAACGTTGTAACCAAGCAATTGAGACTCTTTCTCAAACAACCAAAGAATTATCCGCTCAACTTACCGAAAGTCGCCAGGGAAAAAGAGAACAACAGTTACGTGTAGAACAATTGCAAAAAGAAGTCCAAGGTTTAAAGGTACGGGTAGAAGATGGAAAAAATCAACTTACACAAAATACAGAAAAACTAAATACCGCTCAATCTCGTTTATCAGTCTTAGAAGCAGAATTACCTACACAAGAGCAACAATTACAACAGCTACGTAACGAATTAGCCGCATTAGAAGCCGAGCAAACACCAAGCGAATGGCAAGAAATTCAAGCAACAATAAAAAGTCAAGAACAACAGTTGCAGCAACTTGACGCACAATTGAGAGCGCAAACAGAAAAATTAAAAAATCTCGAAGTTCAACAGCAAGTATTGCAAGAAAAAATTCAGGAAGGAACTAGAAGAGTTGAAGAATATCAGCTTGAACTTGTAAACCAGCAAAATCAAATTAATAGTTTAAATGAACAAGAAGCCGCATTAACAACAGCGATCGCCGAGACTCGCCAACGTATGGCTCAAATGGAAGCCAATTTAGGTGAAGAAAAACAAAAACGCGACGCAGTAGAAGCACAACTACGACAACTATTATTGCGTCAACAACAATTGGAATGGGAACTACAAAAACTCCAAGAAAGCCAACAAAACCGCCGCGAAGAATTAGATCGAGTGTTAGCAGAGCTACAAACAATATCCTCAGAATTACCCAATCCTCTACCAGAAGTACCCGAAAAAGTAAACTTAGAAGAATTACAGAAAGAATTGAAATCCCTTGCCAAACGGCTACAGGGGATGGAACCAGTGAATATGTTGGCTCTAGAACAATACGAACGTACCCAACAGCGTCTCGAAGAACTTAGTGAAAAACTAGAAACATTAGAAGGAGAAAGAACCGAATTATTATTAAGAATTGAAAACTTTACCACCTTACGACAACGCGCTTTTAAAGAAGCCTTCGATGCCGTCAATGAAAACTTTAAATCAATTTTTGCCATCCTTTCCGACGGTGACGGTTACTTACAATTAGATGATCCTGAAGATCCATTTAACAGCGGCTTAAACTTAGTCGCACATCCCAAAGGAAAGCCAGTACAGCGCTTAGCCTCCATGTCAGGAGGAGAAAAATCATTAACAGCATTAAGCTTTATTTTTGCCCTACAAAGGTATCGTCCATCGCCATTTTATGCATTTGATGAAGTAGATATGTTTTTAGACGGGGCAAACGTAGAACGATTAGCTAAAATGATTAAGCAACAGGCACAACAAGCACAATTTATAGTTGTAAGCTTGCGCCGACCAATGATAGAATCAGCCGAACGTACAATCGGAGTTACTCAAGCCCGAGGAGCTTATACACAAGTTTTAGGGATTAAGTTAAAAACCGACAATACTTCTGCTTGAATATCTGTTAATAATAGTGTATAGATAAACCGGATTCGAGATCGGGACTCGGTATATAATGACCTCTGAACAAATTATTAGACGCTCGGATATTTTAAACACCCAAGTCATCACTCGTGACAACGGGAGAAGACTCGGTATTGTTAATCAATTGTGGATTGATATTGATAGACGAGAGGTTGTGGCACTTGGATTAAGAGACAGCCTGATCTCCGTTTCTGGAATACCACGTTATATGTATTTAAGTAGTATTGACCAAATTGGCGATGTCATTTTGGTTGAAAACGAAGATGTTATTGAAGATATAGACACCGAAATTTACAGCAACCTCATAAACTGGGAAGTAATTACAGAAGCCGGAGAAGTGCTAGGTAGAGTACGCGGCTTCAAATTCGACGGTATCAGTGGTAACATTAGTTCCATCGTCATTGCTTCTTTCGGACTGCCACAAATACCCGACCAAGTTCTTAGTACTTACGAACTATCAATGGACGAAGTAGTCAGCGTCGGTTCCAATCGACTGGTAGTATTTGAAGGAGCAGAAGAACGAGTAACTCAATTAAGCGTTGGTTTACTAGAGCGCTTGGGTATTGGTAAAGCACCTTGGGAAAGCGACGACGATGCCTACAACGCCAGCCCCCGTACAATAGACGCAGGTAATCAATTACCATCGGGAGTACCCTTAGAGGCTCCACAGCCCAAAATACGTCGTCCAGAACCCGTAGCAGAAGAAGTTTGGACGGAAGATGACGCTTACGAAGAGCCCCCACGTCGTCGCGTCATGGAAGCACGCCCTTACGAAGAATCTATCCGCTACGAAGAAGAAGCCGACAACTGGAGTGAAGCTACTGGTAAAGATAATTATCAAGCACCAGCTGCAAAATATGAAGCTTACGATGACGATTTAGAAAAAGACGCTTGGGAAGATGATGAAGCACCAAAACCGATTAATATTCCCAAGAAAGTCAAAGAAAAGCAGCCAGAGTATGAGGAAGAAGGTGGATATTAAGTTTCGTTAAAAATTATTGACAAATTGTAGAGACGTAGCAGTGCTACGTCTTTTTTTATTTTGGGGGATAAGGAGTTAGGAGTGCCCCACGAGGGGGAAGTCAAAAGTCAATATTTTGAAAATCCCGTTGCTTCCTTTAACTAATTGGTTTACGTGCAGTAAACACAGTGTAGATATTTTCTCCTTTAATTGAAGTTTGAGATACTGAAATAAAACCAGCTTTTGTCAGCCAGTCAATCAGCATTTTCTCCGTAATCAGTAAACTATAAACTGTTAAACATTCCGTTTCTGTTTCAACTGTATTATATTGATCCCATCTTCTAATTCCCGCATCTACATCGTTGATAAATACCCAATGAATATGACATTTATGCCCATCTATTTCTCCTTCTTTATCAATAACATAAACACCATTTGATTCAAATGAACTCTTATCAACAAGAAGCAATCCCCCCGGACTTAAAATTTTGAAGAATTGAGCTAAAGCATTCTGAATAACTTCTTTTGCTCGATCGGAATCGCAGCTTTGATTAACAGACCATGAACTTGCATAGGGTAATGAATTACCTCTACACATAATCATATCGTAGGAATCCGGACTAATCGCACTATCTAATTCTTCCCAAGATAATAGAGTCCGAGGCATTGTAGCAACAAAGTCATTATCTCCTTTAATCTCGGCTTCAACTTGCTCCTTCATAAAAATATTGCAGTCATTATAGGCAATATTCCATCCTTGCCGACGCAATTCAATGGCAGGAAAACCATTGCCTCCAGAAGCATCTAATACAGTTTCTACGTGATTTTCTCGCATTAATGCCGATAACCCAGCAACTAATTCTTCCTTATCCCAAAGAAGTTCACATCCTAATTTCCAATGAATTGCAAGTAATTTTCCTGGTTCTGATTTTTGAGGTGACAAAGCCACATCATCATAAGTAGTTGACGGCGTTTCTTTTTCTAGTAAAGAATAAATAGGTTTTTCTTTAAGCCATTCGAGTTTCTTATTCTCAAGATCAATTTCAAACGGTGGAGAGTCATTGAATAAAAGAACTTTTGGCTCAAAATGTTTTCTTTCATCAAGGGTGAGATCGCAATAAGCGATAATAATGACTTTATGTCCAGGATCGAAATAATGGGCTGCGGCTCCATTGAGACAGATTTCACCTTTCCCACGTTCCCCAGAAATCGTATATGTGGTTAAACGATTTCCGTTAACAGTATTTAAAACATCTACTGCTTGTCCATCTTCCAGCCCTGCTGCATCCATCCAGTCTCGATCAATTGTGATGCTACCCATGTAATCGAGTCTTGATTCGGTACATATTGCACAATGGAGTTTTGAATAGAGTGTTTTAATGTTCATAGAAATGCTCGGTACTTTGGAAAGACTTCCCTGTTATTGTGTAGAATTGTTGTGTAAAACTAATTTATAATAAAATGGTTGGCAATAGCTATCCAAAACCTTGGATCCATTGGAAATGCCTCACGGTACTTAAAAATACCGAAAAAGTTCCAATCCTATCCCACATAGAATGTGGCAGCTTAATAGCCAGCCAATCAGCAATCATCAAAATTATCAAAAATCCAAAATATCCAAAGATTCTTCAATTTCTAAATCTAAAATTCTTTCTCTAGTGTCCTTATGTTCTTGCACTTTACCAGCTTTTTGATATAATTCGGCTGCTATTTGAAAATCCGCAATTGCTCCTTGAGTATCACCTAATTCATCCCGTAGATTACCGCGATTGATGAAAAAATCCCCATCGTTGGAATTTAGTTTAATTGCTTTTGTATAATCTTCAATTGCTTCGATTTTATCTCCTAATTGATAAAAAGCATTTCCCCGATGGAAATAAGCATCCCCATCATCGGGATTTATCTGAATTGCTTTGGTAAAATCCTCAATTGCTCTTCTATAATCTCCCAAATCACAACGGGCATTAGCGCGCCCTTTGTAGCCAACTGCATCCGAAGGATTAATTTCAATTACTTGAGTGAAAACTTCAATAGCTCGTTTGTAATTCTCGTCTTGGGAATTATCATTATTATCGTCTATTTTGTAATTATGAGAATTATTATTTTGAATCAATTCCTGCTGTTGTAAAACATGGGGATTAATTTTTATCGCTTGGGTATAATCTTCAATTGCACCTTGACTATCTCCTAGAAAAGAACGAATATCACCACGGTTTTTAAAAGCGCGAGCATCGTCAGAATTAATTCTTATA
>JBCBQE010000321.1:0-7304 GCA_039820385.1 Cyanobacteria bacterium J06635_10 | reverse complement strand
GTTTGACAAATTGATTTTGCTCTCCCGGCGTATATAATTCGCTAGTGAAAATATGAAGTTGAATTGTCAACTTTTGATTGATTTCGCGGGTTGAAATTTTACTAATAAAAGAACGCGGTTCGCCATTGGGTAACCTAGCAAAGTTATCCTGCCAAATTGAAGTTATATTATTTTCCTGTCGTTTAAGAGCAACTTGTTGTTTGAGTTGAGTAAATGACTGATTGAGTGGAAATAAAATAGCCAAAATAGTAATTAAAATTAAGAGAAATCTACCGGGAAGGCTACCAATTTTTTTTAAGGGTTTTGGTTCTGGAAATAATTCTAAAATATTTCGTATCCAGATACTTTCTTTATGTTCTCTTCGCCATTCCCGGATTTTTTGTTTAGCCCTAACGCTATCAATATGTAAAGCAAGAAAAACAATCATTGCAGTAAAAGTAATTGCTACCAAATTGGTAAAGAACAATAATCCACCACCTTTAGCAATCTGCAATCCATTCATCATATTTACGCTAATAGCAATGCCAATCCCGTAACCTACAACACATAGAGGCGGCATCAATGCAACTGCGATCGCCACGCCAGGAATGGAAGTTACTACCCCTTTGGGCTTTTTACAAATTGCTACTGAGCCTACGGCACCAGAAAATAATGCTACTACCAAATCAAGAATATTGGGTTTCGTACGCGCCAAAATTTCCGGAGTCATTTCCTTGAAAGGTAGTACATAAACCAACAACACCGCAAAGAAAATAGCAACCAAACAAGAAAGCGCCAGTTTGATAATTGCCCGCATGGCTAAAATTACATCACCCGCAGCCAAGGCTAAACCGTTACCCAAAATACTTCCCATCAAAGGAGAAATTAACATTGCACCAATAATTACCGCAGGGCTATTAAGCACTAATCCCAGAGTCGCAATGCCAGCCGCAAACAGCACCTCAATCCAATAGCTAACGTCTCTTAAAGCCACAGAATTACATATTCCTAGATAAACTTCTTCTTTACGAATTTCATCAATATTCAAGTTATCTGACAGCCGGTTTCTAAACATACCAACCTTTCGATCTTCTTTATTTTGCTGACTCATGATCAAGGGGGGAGATAGGGAGAGGGGGAGATGGGGAGATAGGGAGATGGGGAGATAATAACTATCCACTAACTCCTAATTCATAACTCATAATTCCTCACTATTTACCATTCACCATTTTTTTATCTAAGCGCCAATCTATCGTAAAAATATAGTGTGATGTTACGTTGCTCAAGAAGTAATAAAATTTCCAATAAGAATATAAAAGTATACAGATATTTTTCTATGAGTGAAGATTTAACCCAACAATGGTTGACAGAGATTAAATCTCTAAAACAACAGATAGCAAAGCTTCAAGCCGAACGAATCGCTACTTGGGAAAGTGCAGAAAAGTGGCGTAAACTTTACAACACTGAAGCCGAGCAACGCCGTACTGATTCTCAACTTTTTCAGCAGACTATTGCTTCTCTCAAAGCTGAAATTCAAAAACTTAAAGGTATTGAAGATGCCACCCTCCCCGATAGCAATACAGTAATAGCCATTCAACAAGAAGTAGAGCAACTCTCTTCTGTGGAAGAATTGAAAATCAAATTAACTGTAGCCATGAAGGAGCGCGATCGACTTTTACAAGCTTTAAAAACTGAACAAGATAATCATTCTCAAACCCGTAAGAGTTTAACCACAGCATTAGGGGATGCCATCGATGGTTTAAAGCGGCAGAAGACAGTTGACAGTTAACAGTGAGCAGTGAGCAGTGAGCAGTGAATATAGCGGATTTCACGCTTATTAGAATACAAAATTAAAAATTCGACAAAGGTAAAGCCTCTCCCCACGCGCCGGGGAGAGGTTTGGAGAGGGGTTGCAATATTGTATTTCACTCTTCTCGTTAATCGCTATAGTGAGTAGTGAGCAGTTAACAGTTATACCAAATATTTATGAAGATGCGCCGGGATTTAGCCTGCACGGGCAGGCTTTGTAAATGTAGCCCCAGGCTTCAGCCTGTGGGCGATTAAGTGCTCGCACAGAATTGGTATTAGGAGTGAGGAGTTTGGAGTTTAAAAATTATCTTTCTCTTGTTTCTCAATGCCCTATGCTCAATTTTTATGAATCAATTGCTTCGAGGATTTTATCAAATTGGAAGTTTTCGGCGAAATATTTTAAGCTTTGTGTTAATTGGGTATTTTCTGAGGGAATTTGTTCTAGTAGCTGAAAAATTAAGTTATCGCTGCATTGGGCTGCTGCTTGACGTATTTGAGCTACCCATTGGGGGGGCATTTGAGGTAATAAATCCCGTAGCGCGGCGGATGTATAAATGTCTGTTGATTTGTTAGTTGATTGTTGTGGGTTGGAATTTTCTTCTTGATATAAATATTGGACACCAAGGTATTGATTAAGTTTTTCTAATAGGGTTTCTTTAGGAAATGGTTTGTTAATTAAATCATCGCAACCGGCTTCGATAATTTCTGAACGTTGTTCTTCAAAGGCATTTGCTGTTAAAGCAATAATTACTGTAGGGGGCGTAATTAAATTATCTGATTGTTGTGTGGCTTTAATAATTTTTGTAGCTTCATATCCATCCATTAGTGGCATTCGCATATCCATTAATATTAAGTGTGGTTGCCACTCTTCCCACTTGGCTATCGCTTGCACGCCGTTGGCGGCTTCTTTGACGCTAAATCCAAGTTGGGAAAGCATTTTTATGATCAGTAAACGACTTTCCGGGCGATCGTCAACTACTAAAATACGATATTCTGTTTGAGATGCTGCCAAACCTAGTACTTGGCGAGTAGTTTTATTAATTTCGGTTGTCTGCGGGGAAGCAAGACTTACTTGAATATCAAAAGTAAATTTGGAACCAACTCCAAGAGTACTCTCTACTGTAATATCTCCTCCCATTAATTGTACGTACTTGCGACTAATGGCTAAACCCAATCCAGTTCCCTGTTGGGATTTTCTACCGCTATCCGTTTGTATAAAGGCTTCAAATAAGTTTTCGATTTCTTCTGGAGAAATGCCAGCGCCGGTGTCAGTGATTTCAAAGATGAGACGAGTTTTGTAGGGGGGAGAGGAGCCACTGCTGCTCTGTTGTAGCAACTGGCGTGGGGTAGAAGGGGGAGAGGGGGTAGAGGGGGGAGAGGGGGGAGAAATGTCTATATTCTCTCCATTTACCCGCGCCACGCTGGCGCTTAATTTAACGCTACCTTTGTCAGTAAATTTAATGGCGTTTCCTAAGAGGTTGATTAAAACTTGACGCAGTTTGCTAGCGTCGCTTTTGATGTAAGGGGGAATGTCTGCTGCAGTTTGAAATGTGAGTTGTAAGCCTTTGGCGGAAGTGCGCAAACGTAACATTTCTTGCAGGTTATCCAAGAGGTTGTGTAAGGCGAAGTTGGTGATATTTAATGATGTTCTACCTGCTTCGATTTTGGACATTTCGAGAATGTCGTTGATTAAGTAGAGTAAATGTTCGCCAGCACGGTTGATTATTGCTAAGGAGTTTTGATATTCTTCACTAATGGTTTTATCTTGGCTCATTAATTGGCTAAAGCCTAAAATCGCGTTGAGAGGAGTTCGCAATTCATGGCTCATGTTGGCTAAAAATTCGCTTTTGGCGCGGTTAGCTGCGTCTGCGGCGATGACGGCTTTTTGTAGTGCTTCTGATTGGCGTTGAGTTTGGGAAAGTAGCTCTACTTGTTGCAATGCAACTCCTAATTGATTGCCAATTTGTACGGCAATGCTGATTTCTCCGGTTTTCCATTGGCGGGGTGCGGAATTTTGATAACTTGCGAGCAATCCCCAAAGTTTTTTTCCACAGAAGATGGGAACTGTTATATAAGCTTTGGCTTGAAACTGTTCTAATAAGTTAATATAACAATCGGTAAATCCGGCTTGATAAATGTCGGGAACACATAAAAAGCTTGCTCCTTTGGTATAACTACCTCCTTGGGTTTCTTGTAAATATGTATCGCCGATTTGATTGAAATTACTATCGAGATTTTGGACTATACATTTATCTTCTTCTAAAACACATTGAATAGAATCGTCATTTTGTTCATCTTGTCTTTGACGAATTACTGCCCTCCAGCCACTTCCTACCGACTCTGCAACAAAATTACCGCTCCAATCGGGATTAAACCGATAAACTACAACACGATCGCAATTTAAACAAAAGCGTAATTCTTCGGTGGTGGCGGTAAATATTTGTTCGATATCAAGAGTTTGGCGCATTCTTTGTAAAGTATGAGCGATCGCTCTTTCTCTTTCGGCACTTTCTTGTAAGGCTTGTTGAGCAAGCTTGATTTCGGTAATATCGGTGACGGTGGCGATATAACCTTTAAATTCGCCCTTTTCGTCAATTTCTGGTAATGCTTTAACCATCACCCAAAATACTCCACCATCGGCATGTAGTAAACGATGGTTGCTAGTAAAGGATGCTTTTATAATTGAAGCTTCTTGCCAAGCTTTGAGTACTCGTTCGCAGTCATCAGGATGTAATGCTTTTATCCAACCGTGCCCCAGTGATTCCTCGATGGAAAGTCCGGTAATTGTCACCCAGCGCTGATTAAAATATATACAGGAACCATCTATATCGACATTTACTATGGCAACCGGGGAGGCTTCGGCTAAATTTTGATACCGTTGCTGAGAGAGTTGTAATTCTAACTCTGTTCGCTTGCGTTCGCTGATATCTATCCAGTAACCCACGTATTCAATAGGGTAGTCTTTTTCATCGCGAATTAACCGTATTTGTTCGTAGAACCAATGATAGGTACCATCACCATGCAAAAAGCGATATTCAAAGGTTGCACATTCTTGATAATCGGATAGTAGTTTTTGTATTTTTGGTCGATCTTCTGGATGTAGGTGGCGCAGCCAAAAATCGGATTCTGATAAAAATTGTTGTGCTTGGTATCTGACAATTTCGTAAACATTTTCGCTGATAAATGTAGTGCCAAAGTTTCCCGAAGGTAAATAACTAAAAATTACTGCTGGGGAGGAAGCGATCAAATACTGCAAGCGTTCGGTTGCTAAACGCATTTGCTTTTCAGCATATTTACGGATACTAATATCTTCAACTACACCGATAACATATTTAATTTCTCCGGAGGTTTTGCGTATGACGGATGCTGTTAAATTTGTCCAAATTACCTCGTTGTTTTCTCGGATAAAGGCTTTTTCCATTGAAAATACATCGATTTGGTTTGTAGCTAATTGATTACGATAATCGACGTATTCTGCTAGGGAATCGGGGTGAGTAATTTCTTGGCATTTGAGTTGTAGAAGTTGCGACTTGGAATAGCCGAGAATCTGAGAAAGCTGCTGATTGACGTTAATAAAAGTACCATCCTCGGTGACTTGAGCAATGCCTACTGCAGCATTATCAAATATGGCACGGAATGCTTCTTCTCTTTCTCGCAAAGCTGTTTCGGCGCGTTTGAGAGCGGTAATTTCTATTAATACGTTTCCCACTCCTACGGGGATATTATCTTCGCCGGGTATGGGAAAATAAGAAACTAGAAAGTTACGCATCACATCTGGTTGGGTGATGGAAGCGCCGCTTAATTCAACATTGAGAATTGGTTGATTGGTTGCTAAGACTTGCTGGTAAAAAGGTTCTACATTAGAAGCGATATGAGGTAGAATTTCTCTAACAGTTTTACCAAGATGTTCTTTTACCGATACACCGTTAATTTCAGCAAGTAATTCATTGATTTGGATAAATCGTAGTTGTCTATCTACAGTAGCCAATCCTACTGGGGCATTGCTGAAAAAGGCATTTAAGCGAGCTTCTCGTAAAGCTAATTCTTTTTCTAAAGTTTTACGTTGAGTAATATCGCGCCCTTCGGCGATTAGCAGCACTACTCGATGGTTTTCATCAAAAATTGGTTTGAAAGAAGAGTCAATTGTGGCAATTTGACAATTTTTTTCGATAACATCAATTTCCGAGCGGATAAATTCACCTGCTCGAGCTCGAGCGATTTTTGCTTGAAGATTATCTTTATCACAGCAAATTAGCCTCCCCAAAGATTCCCAAAACGGTAAATCTATAACTTCAGAGGCTTCTATACCAAAGAAATCAAGAGCGGTTTGATTTACCGAAATAATTGTGCCATTGGGTTTTAGCAGTGCGGTAAATCCAAAACTGGAATCAAAAATCCCTCGAAAACGCCTTTCGCTTTCTTGTAAGATATTTTGAGCTTGTTTGTGTTCGGTGATATCTTTATGAGTACCCGTCATCCGTAACGGTAAGCCATTACAATCGCGATCGAAAATTTGTCCGCGAGACTGAATCCACTTCCACTCTTGGTTTTTACAGCGCATCCGAAATTCTACTTCATAAATCGGACGTTTTCCTTGTAGATATGCTTTTAACTCTTCCTGAATAAAATCCCAGTCTTCGGGATGTACCAGTCGTCGTAAGTTTAAAGCATCTCCCCTAATTTCTGATTCTTCATAACCCAGCATCTTTTTCCAACGGGAGTCGCGGTAAACTTTAGAATCGCGAATATTCCAATCCCATAATCCTAAATCGCTGGATAATACGGCTAATTGCAATCTTTCTTCGCTGTGTCTGTGGGCGCTTTGTGCTTGTTTGCGTTTAATTAATTCTCCCAACTGTGAGGCTACAGCGCTTACCAATTCCAATAAACGTTTATCCCGACTATTTGTGCTGCATTTGAAAATCATCAAAACAGCTAAGACTTCGTCTCCATTCAAAATCGGTACGGCAAAACAGCTTTTTAAGCCAACCTTCAAAGCTATTTCTCTACGGATAAATCTCGTGTGTATCTGAGAAATATCTTCTAACCATTGCGGTTGTCTGCTTTCCCAAACGATTCCTGGTACTCCCAACCCTTTACTAAAGGTAATAGTTTCGCTGTAACGGCAAAACTCATCTAAACCGTTTTGATTTCCATACCAACCCAAACAGTAATCCAAAACCCTACCATCGCTACTGGGAATCCACGCTTCCCCGAAATCCCAGTTAATATGCTCGCAAATTAATCGCAGAATAAAATTAAAAGCACTATTAATATCAATTGCTCTACTAATAGCTTGAGTTGCTGACAACAACAAACGAGTTTCTAACAACGCTTGTTTTCTTTCGGTAATATCCCGTGCTGTAGCTAAAACGTATTGTTGATTGTTTATTTCTATTAACTCCGCGCTTAATAAAGTTGTTCTCACTTCTCCAAGTGCAGCGTAAAAATCGACTTCTTGGTTGCGAATTGCACCGCTCGTAGCTAAAAGTTCGACTAAAACATTACATTGTTCT
>JBCBQE010000320.1:0-7343 GCA_039820385.1 Cyanobacteria bacterium J06635_10 | reverse complement strand
TTATTACTTGCCAGATATACAAAACTTAGAAATGGAAAAATGGAACTATGAAGAATTATCTCCTGCTGTAAGACAATTACTAGATAATTTAGTAAATAGTGAAATTGAAAATTCAGAACTCAATTTTATAATCCCTCCCGAAATCAAAAATGATGAGTTCTATTATGCTATTCAACAAATAGTAAGTAAGGAAAAATTTAAAACCGTTTTAGAAATTGGTTCATCTTCGGGAGGAGGAAGTACAGAAGCATTTGTAAAAGGACTTAGAAAGAACCCTAACAAGCCTCAACTATTTTGTATGGAGGTTTCAAAAACTAGATTTACAGAATTGAAGAAAAGATACAGTAATGATGATTTTGTCAAATGCTATAACGTTTCATCTGTATCTTTAGATAAGTTTCCCAAAAAAGAACAGGTTATTGATTTTTACAATAACACTCACAATAATTTAAAATTATATCCGCTGGCAGAAGTATTAGGTTGGTTAGACCAGGATATAGAATATGTGAGAAATTCTGGCGTAGTTGGTGATGGAATTCAAAAAATAAAGCAAGAAAATAATATTGAATTGTTTGATTTAGTCTTAATTGATGGTTCCGAATTTACAGGTAATGCTGAATTAGATGAAGTCTATGGAGCAAAATTTATTTGTTTAGATGATATAAATACTTTTAAAAATTACAAAAATCATCACGAACTACTTTCAGACCTAAATTATGAACTAGTAGTAGAAAACTCTTCAGTTCGTAATGGATTTTCTATTTTTAGAAGAATAGATAATTCCCATAAAATTTTTATCAATAGAAAACCCGATCCATCAAATTTACCAATTCACTTCTTCACAATTGTTTTAAATGGTCAACCATTTATTCGCCACCACATAAATGTATTTAAGCAATTACCTTTCAACTGGCATTGGCATATTGTTGAAGGTGTAGCAGACTTAAAACATGATACTTCTTGGAGTGTTCCGCGAGGTGGAAGTATTACTGATGAAATTCACTATTTAGGACGTAGTATTGATGGAACAAGCGAATATATCGACGAGGTAGCGCAACTTTATCCAGACAATATTACGATTTATCGCAAGCCAGAAAGTGTTTTTTGGGAAGGAAAACGCGAGATGGTTAATGAGCCATTGTTTAACATTCAAGAAGAATGTCTCCTTTGGCAAATAGATGCTGATGAGTTGTGGACTATTGAACAGTTATGCAGCGCCAGACAAATGTTTATTGACAATCCTGATAAAACCGCAGCTTTCTATTGGTGCTGGTATTTTGTGGGAGAAGAATTGATAATTAGTACTCGTAATTGTTATGCGCAAAATCCTCAACAAGAATGGTTAAGAACTTGGAGATTTAAACCAGGGGCTGTATGGGTAGCTCATGAACCTCCAATATTACAAGAACAATTTTCTAATGGTGAATGGATTGATGTGGCTAGTATAAATCCATTTATGCATTCTGAGACAGAAAAACAAGGTTTAGTGTTTCAACATTTTGCTTATGTAACGAAGGAACAATTGCAATTTAAAGAGCAATATTACGGTTATAAAAATGCACAATTACAATGGAAGGATTTACAAAAGCAAACTAAATTCCCAGTGTTTTTGCGCGAATATTTTGCATGGGTTGGTGACGAAACTCAGGTAGATAAAGCTAAATCATACGGTGTAGTACCCATTGCTCAAGCAGAAGAACATTCTACCAATTGGCATTTTTTACAACCAGATGAAATACAGCAAGAAATTGCAATTAACAAGCCAGTTCCGATAATATTGGTTGACGGAGTATTTTTTCAACTTTATGAAACAGGAATTGCTCGTGTGTGGAAATCGCTGTTAGAAGAATGGTCAAAAAATGATTTTTCTCGGCATATTATTGTTTTAGATAGAGCTGATACTGCTCCTAAAATCCCTGGTATTAAATATCGTCAAATTCCACATTATGACTATAATGATACCAATGGCGATCGGGAAATGCTTCAGCAAATATGTGACGAAGAGGGTGCCGATTTATTTATTTCTTCTTACTACACAACACCCATAACAACACCTTCTGTTTTCATGGCACATGACATGATTCCAGAAGTAATGGGATGGGATTTAAATCATCCCATGTGGCGAGAAAAACATTATGGAATTCAACACGCTTCGGCATATATTGCTGTTTCTGAGAATACAGCGCGAGATTTAGTCAAGTGTTTTCCCGATATTAATTCAGATTCTATTACTGTGGCTCCGTTAGGAGTTACAAGTACTTTTAATCCAGCAACACCTGAAGAGATTAATGTTTTTAAAACTAAATACGGAATTACAAAACCTTATTTTCTTTTAGTAGGCCCTTCCACTGGCTATAAAAATAGTACTTTGTTTTTTGCAGCTTTTGCTCAACTTGCTAGTCGTAACGGATTTGATATTGTTTGTACCGGAAGCGGTGGTGTTTTAGCACCCGAATGGAGAATTTATACATCGGGTAGTACGGTACATATGTTGCAACTGAGCGATGAAGAGTTAGCAATCGCTTATTCTGGTGCAATTGTACTGGTTTATCCCTCGAAGTATGAGGGTTTTGGTTTACCTATTCTCGAAGCAATGGCTTGTGGTTGCCCGGTAATTACCTGTGCTAATGCTTCTATTCCCGAAGTGGCTGGAGAAGCAGCAATTTATATTAACGATAATGATACAGAAGAACTAGCAAATGCTCTTTGTGAAGTCCAAAAACCGGGTATTCGCCAATCGTTAATTAATAGGGGATTCTCGCAAGCAAAGAAATTTTCTTGGTTATCAACGGCGAAAACAGTGGCTTCGGTATTGATTGAAACTACAATTCAAGCTTTTAATCTGAGAGATATTAATTTAATTATTTTCCCAGATTGGACGCAATCAGAAGAAGTTATTGCCGCAGAATTAGAACAAGTTATTAAAACTTTAGCCACTCATGCTGATAGCCAAAATATGACTTTATTGATAGATATTAGCAATAGTGATGATGATTATGCCGAAATGCTGTTATCTGCTGTAAGTATGAATTTGTTGATGCAAGATTTAGATATTAGCTCTTCTTTAGAAATTTCTCTGATATCACAGTTAGGTGAAGAGCAATGGGAAGCTTTGTTACCTCGTATTAAAGCTAGGATTATTTTGGGATGGGAAAATCAGCAAGCTTTATCACAAACCAAAATTGAAACAATTACAAACTGTGAAGTCGAAGAACTTGATGATGTAATCCCCAAACAGTTTTTTTTTGATTTAGCTAATAAGTTATTTCAGCAAGGAAGATGGGAAGAAGCAATAGCGCAATATCAAAAGCTAGTTGTTATCCAAATAGTAGAGGCTGAAATTTATTGGCGTTTAAGCGAATGCTATCAAAAACTAAACTTACGAGATGAAGCATTTAGTATTTTGCAAGAGGGTATCAAACATCATCCCCAAGATGGCAACTTGCATTTTACATTAATTATGGGTTTGCGGCGTAGTGGAAGAACTACGGAGGCTATTCAAAGTGCTGAAATCGCCGCTAATTTTTTACCTGATGATTACACTTTTAAATTACTCAAGTATTTAACGGTTCCCACAATCTACGATAACCAAAAGGAAATTGGTTTTTATCGTCAACGATATACTCAAGAACTTAAAACCTTAATCCAAGAGACATCTTTAGAAACAGAAACCGAGAAAAAGAATACTCTAGCGGGAATTAGTAGACTTACGAATTTTTACTTATCCTATCAAGCTCAGAATGATGTAGATTTACAACGTCAGTACGGAAAGTTAGTTCATGAAATTATGACAGCTAACTATCCACAATGGGCGAAACCATTGTTCATGAAGAATCTCAAAACTGATGGTAAAATTCGTATTGGCTACGCTTCTAATTATTTACATTGCTATAGCGGTACCTTGTGGTTAACTGGTTGGTTGCGCCAACACAACCACGATAATTTTGAAATCTATTGTTATTACACCGGAAATGAACCGGACGCAATTACTCAACAATTTGAGAAATACAGCGATGTTTTTCACCACATTCCCCATAATTTACAAGCTGTTTGTCAACAAATAATTGATGATGAATTACATATTCTTGTGTATCCCGAAATTGGGATGAACGCACCTACAATGCAAATGGCTGCTTTAAGATTAGCACCAGTACAATGTACTGCTTGGGGACATCCGGTTACTACTGGTTTACCAACAATTGATTACTTTTTATCAAGCGAGTTAATGGAAGCAGAAAACGCTCAAGATCATTACTCAGAAAAATTAATTCGCTTACCTAACATTGGTGTTTCTTATCCCAAACCATATATTCCCAGTCTTAGCAAAACTCGTGCGGATTATCAACTACCAGAAGATGCAATTCTTTATTTATGCTGTCAAGCACCTTTTAAATATCTGCCGCAATATGACCGTATTTTCCCAGAAATTGCGTTACAAGTACCTAGAGCTAAATTCTTATTTTTACGCGGTGGTTTATTGCAAAAACGTCTAAAACGTGCATTTGATGCAGTTAATCTCGATTATCAAGACTATTGCTTGTTCCTTACCATTCCCGAAAGATTTGATTATTTAACGATCAACTTGCTTAGCGATATATATCTAGACACAATTACTTGGTCTGGGGGAAATACTAGTTTAGAAGCAATAGCTTGCAATCTTCCCATAGTAACTTGTACGGGAGAATTTATGCGAGGTCGTCATTCCGATAGTTTCTTGAAAATGCTCGGAGTTACAGATACTATTGCCAGTAACGAAGCAGAATATATCGAAATAGCCGTCCAATTAGGAAATACACCTGATTTACGAAATCATATTTCACAACGAATCAGTGAAAATTGCGATCGCCTTTACGATGATAAAGCTTGTGTTGTAGGTTTGGAAGAATTTTATAAAACCAAATGCTGAAAACCCCGTGTCTTTAGTGCGGGGATGAAAGCTAACAGAAGGTTTAAACCTGCCATAAATATGCTATTCTTATACAATAATCAGGTAACGTAGTAAGCATATTTAAACAATATGCTGCGTAATCCAATCTAACGATTGAGAAGCCTGTGAAACAAAAAAAACCACTTCTGGTGCTACGAGTAGGAAAGGGCATTCCCGAATTAACGCTCAGGGAGTTGGAACCTCTACTTTTGCGGCGAGAAATTCTGGTTGAGCAAGTTGTGACAATGAACTGAGAATCCTCGCGTCTTTAGGGCGGGGAGTGTCAAAAGCGGGTTGTTGGGTAAAAACAATATAGAGACGTAGCATTGCTACGTCTCTGATTTGAATTAATAAGAACCCGATTTTTCTATGACTACTTAGCGTTAATTTGACACTCTCCCGTCGGTCAGACGGGAGATTCTTACAAGCATAGACAGCATAGCTTGAAATATCCTCATGTAGCTGCCGGGTTCCCAGGCTCACCCCGTTTGCCGCAATGGGCGGAGTGATATTTCCTTTCAGCTCGCCGATTCGAGACTTGGGCGTATACTTCCCGAGAGTCCCTCGGTAGGTTTTAACGTCTTATACTGACAATTAACATTGTAACATGTATAGGGGCATAAATGCCCTGGCTCGCTCTACATCTCCCACTTAAAAGATGGGAGTTTTGAGCCTCGACTAGCTTCTATAATTTGCCCACATTTGTTCGTAAGCTTTTTCCATCTCACGGGTAAATTGTTTTGCATTCCATAATGGTGCTGTTTGACGGGACTGTTTGAGTTTCCAAGAAATTTCTTGTCTTAATTTACTATCTTTACCCAAACGAATTCCCCATTCTATATACTCTTCATCCGTCCAAGCAATGCCTTCGGTTATACCCGCATTAATCATCATGGTGTAGCTGTTACGTGCTGCAAATTGTTCTCCAACTCTTGTTACTAAAGGAATTCCCATCCATAGAGTTTCTAAAGTTGTTGTTGCACCGTTGTAAGGAAAAGTATCAAGTACAATATCAGCAATAGCTAAGTTAGCGCGGTGGGTTGCTTCTAAAGCTACTTGAGGTAAAAATTTCAAACGGGAAAAATCAACTCCTTCTTCTTCCGCTATTTGATTGAAAAAGCGCTTAATTGATTCTTGCTCAGCGTCACCTTTAATTAAGAAGTAGCTGTTGGGTACTTCTTTTATTATCTTCATTTGCCATCTGATAGTTTCGGGATGGCGTTTATATCCTCTTTGAGCGCTAAGATAAACCACTGTATCGTTGGGAATATCTAATTCATCTCTACGTAAAGTAGGGGTACCAACTTCAAAACCATCAACTGCAATATAAGTTTGAGGTAATCTCAAAATTTTCTCGCTGTAGTAATCTTGAGCGGTATCTGGTAAAACGTAGGGATCTGCAATAAAGTAGTCAATAGCAGGTATTCCTGACGCATCCCAACCTAACCAAGTCGCTTGAACTGGTGCTGGCTTTAGTGCCATAACTTCAGATGAAATATCTAGAGTTATACTATCTAGATCAATTAAAATATCAATTTCATCTTCGTGTATTTTTTGAGCTATTTCTAAACCATTCATGCCTAGTTTATGAGCATAATTTGATTCGTTTACATGCCATTCTTGCAACCAATCATCTATAAGCTTATAGTTCACAAAATAGGTATTAATTTCAAATTTTTCTTTGTCATGATGTCGGAATAACCAGCGGGTTAGCCAACCGACAGAATGTCTTCTTAAAGCATAAGAAAGATATCCTATTTTTAATTTTTTTGTTGATTTTACTGGTATTTTAGATAAATTATTATCCTCAGACTGGAATTCTGTAGCTACAGAAAAAAAACCCTTCTGTTTGGGTTTGATTAATTTTAAATTCTGTTTTTTTGCAACAGCTTGAATATTTGCTTGAAAAATTTCAGCAACTTTATTGTGAATCGCTCTAAATTTTACTGGAGAATCTTTAATATGGGGTATAGCAAAGGATGGAGTAAGCAAGTAAAGCGTTCTTACTTCATCTAATAAAAGCGGTTGAGATTGAATAAATTTATGTAAAAGTTTTTCTAATTCGTTCGCAGTTGAATTAATTTCTTGCCAATATCCTCCTGCAGTCATTAATCCACGCAAAACTAAATGAATTGCAGAAATTTTATCTGGTAAACTTTGTGACAAGGAATAACATAGCTTCGCTTTCTCTATACCTTGATAATAATTACCATAATCTTGATTAAAAGTAGCAAGATGTTTTAGAGCTTCTATATTTTCGGCATCTCTACGTAGATATAATTCTAAAATCTTTGCTGCCAGTTCGGGATTTCTTAAGGTATGACCTATGTTCATCGCCGCTGGCAATATTGTCCAAAAAATATCTAGAGGATTATGAAATTTAGTTAAGCAACTTTAGAATTAGTAGAAACTTGCT
>JBCBQE010000319.1:0-7345 GCA_039820385.1 Cyanobacteria bacterium J06635_10 | reverse complement strand
AATATTCCTAAGACTGCTACTATTTGTTCCCAACCTTTGGACATTACAACTGCGATTAGTTGATTTTGTTGTACTTCTAATTGTTGTAACTCTAGCGCTAGGGTTTTGCTGTAGTTACTCAATTCTTGGTAACTAAGAGAAAGATTTGAGGTGATTACTGCTGGTTTATCTGGATTGAGCGCAACTCTATCAAAAAATAATGTGTGTAAAAGCGGTTGTGTATCTTTATTAATTAAATCTGCTTCTGTAGCGTTTACTTGTGTAAGTGTTTCAAGTTGCGCTGATGGTAATAGTTGTCTGGTAGGATTTTGCCATTCTGCTTCATTCCCTAAACGCTCTAGAAAGCTGCTGTAGGAATGAAACATATCATCTAGCATTCCGGAGGGAAATAGTTCGTCGATGGTATCCCAGTTATAAACTAATGCTCCGTTGATTTCGGAAACTTGATGATCTAGGTAAACTTGGGATGTTTGACTCAAGCTATAGACGACTTCTCCTTCCCAAGTTCTATTTATAGATGATTCTTCGGAATTATTTTGCGTTAAGGTGCTGGTAAATACAACGGGCATTAATGCGCCGTTCATTCGCCCTTTAGTGCGAGCTAATTGGCGTAATACTTCAACTCCGCTGACGTAACGGTTATCTAAATCTGACCATAATTGGGCTTGAATTCTTTTCGCTCTAGTCGCAAATGTATCTTTACCGCTGTTATTTATTTCTAATAATGTTGATGAAGTAAAATCCCCAACTAATTGATTTACTTGGGGATGTAATGGTAGGCGATTGAAAAGGGTTAAATTTAAGGTAAATTGCGGACTATTGCTCCAAAATGTCAAAATTTCTGCAAAAGCAGCGAGCAATAATCCTGAAGGAGTAATATTATTTTGAGTTGCACGCTGTTTTAATTTTTTCCACAACTCTGGCTTTAAAGTGTGGGTACGACGAATAAAGCGAGGTTTTTCTATAGCTAGTGGTTGTTTTTGTAGCGGTAGTTGGGGAGAAGCTGGTAAGGTGGTTAGTCGATTTTGCCAATAGTTTAGAGATTGTTGATATTTATCTGAATTACGAAATTCTTTTTCTGCTAAGACATAATCCCGGAAGGAAATTTCTAAAGGTGGGAATTGATTTACTGTTTGAATATTTGATTGTTGAATCAACATTACTAACTCTAGTGCTAGGATTTGTAAACTCCAAGCATCACCTATCAACACATCAAAGCTAATCAAAAATCGGATTCGATTATCTTCATCTGACAACAACACTGCTTGGATATCAAATAAAGGATATTCATCCGTTGACAACACCTGATGAGAAAGTTTATCCCGTAAGTTTTTTAATTCCTTATCAATCTCTTCCCCAGATGAAGCACGTAAATCCAAGGTTTTAATTTCATATGCTGGAACTTCCGGTATAATTCGCTGTCTACCGTCAGTTTCCACAATCATCCGTAACATATCGTGACGGTTAATCAACTGTTGTAAAGCTTGCTCAACCTGTTCAACACTTAAACCTACAGTTTCAATTTCTCGATAACCGTGAGTCGAAACATTCCCCAACTCAAAAGCTTGATTGCGTCCAATCCAATAAGCTTGTTGAATATCAGTTAGGGGAAAAGGTTCGTAACGTTGATTTAAATCTGGTACGAGTTTCGGTAAACTGGCAGATTGTGCTGCTACTTGATTATTTTTGACATTTTCTATTTGCTCAACCAATCCCGCAACGGTTGGATTTAGAAACAAACTACGTAAAGGAATATCAATCTGTAAACTCTCATTTATCTGAGCGATGATTTTGATTGCTAATAGAGAATGTCCCCCCAACTCAAAGAAATTGTCCTGTAAACCAACTTGTTCTACATTTAATTCATCTTGCCAGATTTTAGCGATCGCGAAGCACATGCCCGAAGGGCTTATCGCCTTTTCAATTTCTGTTTGTGGTTCAACAAAAGTCGTCTCTAATTCCGGATTTAAAGTTTCAGGTTTGATTAAGGAGCGCCGATTTATCTTACCATTAGGCAAACGCGGTAATTCATCCAACTCCACAAACGTAGAAGGAATCATGTAAGCGGGAAGTTTTTCTGACAAAAAATTACGTATTCGTAAAATTGATATTTGATTATCTTTATCCTCAACATCCTTAAATACAACATAAGCAATCAACAGCTTATTTTCTCCGTCTTCCCCAACAGTTACTACAGATTCTTGCACCTGGGGATGTTGACTTAAAGCCGCTTCCACCTCACCAATTTCAATCCGATATCCCCGAATTTTGACCTGACTATCTAATCTACCAACGTATTCAATGTTTCCTGATGGTAAATAACGCACTAAATCGCCAGTTTTGTAAAGATGTGAAAACCTCACCCCGCGCTGTCGCGCACCCCCTAATGTGTTTTCAACACCCCTCTCCTTACTAAGGAGAGGGGAAGGGGGTGAGGTTTTTTCAGAAAAGGGATTGGGAATAAATTTTTCTGCTGTCAAATCGGGTTTATTAAAATAACCCCGCGCTAAACCAGCACCACCAAGATATAATTCACCAATCACACCTATGGGAACTGGTTGTAAATAACTATCGAGAATGTAAGTTTGAGTATTTGCGATCGCATTTCCAATGGGAGGAGTTGAGGAGGTAGAGAATTCTTGCCTTTTGCCTCTTACCTCTTGCCTTTTGCCTCTTGCCTCTTGCCTTTTGCCTTTATATACTAAAGCATAAGTAGAATAAGTCGTATCCTCACTCGGACCATATAAATTAAATATCTGCCGAATGTGGGGATGTTTTTGTTGAAGCTGTTTTACTAAATTCCATTGCAAAGCTTCCCCAGCTAAATTAATGGTATTAACTGAGTCAGGAATAGCATTTACACGAGATAATTGAGAAATTGCGCTCGGTACGGTATTTATTGCGGTTACTCCCGAAGCTTCCGGTAAATCTATTATTTCTAAAACGTTTTCTACCAGAATAATTTTTCCACCCCAACTCAAGGGTACAAATAATTCAAATACCGATAAGTCAAAGCAAATTGAAGTCGAAGCCAACATCCCAGCCATAACTTCATCATTAAATACTTCCCTTGCCCAATGCAATAATGTCACCGTATTACGATGAGCAATTGCAACTCCTTTGGGTTTACCTGTAGAGCCGGAGGTGTAAATTAAATATGCTAAGTTGTCTGGTGTAACTCCGCTCTTGGGATTATCTGTACTGTGTTGAGCGATTTTTTCCCAATCGTCGAATAACCTCACCCCGCCTCCGGCACCCCTCTCCTTGTCAAGGAGAGGGGAAACTAACGTGTCTTCGACACTTCTTTCCTTGTCAGTGAGAGGGGAAAAGCTTTCTTCTACTCCCCTCTCTTTGTCAGTGAGAGGGGAAAAGCTTTCTCCGACTCCCCTCTCTTTGTCAGTGAGAGGGGAAAAGCTTTCTCCGACTCCCCTCTCCTTAATAAGGAGAGGGGCTGGGGGTGAGGTTTCCGTCAATAAAACTTCTACTTGAGCATCTTCAATAATATATTCAGTACGTGCTTGAGGATAAGCTGGATCTAAAGGAACATAAACAGCACCAGCTTTGAGAATACCTAAAATACCAATTACTAATTCTAAATTTCTTTCTAAATAAACCCCAACTTTCGACTCTGGTTTTACACCCAAGGTTTGTAAATAATGAGCTAGTTGATTTGCACGGTTATTTAATTCTCTATAAGTCAACTGACAATTATTGTGAACCAATGCAATAGCATCGGGGGTTTTTTCTACCTGGATTTCAAATAACTCATGAATACATAAATTCTGTTCATATTCGCGCTGTGTTTGATTCCAATCCCACAATATTTGTTGTGACTCCGCTTCACTCAAAAGTGGTAAATAACCAATTTGAGAATCGGGATTTTCAACAATTCCCTCTAATAATACCCGAAAATGTTCTACAAAACGGACTATTGTTTTCTCGTCAAATAAATCGCTGCTATATTCAACTTGTCCGCTAATACCTGTTTCTGTATCTTGTAAATTCAACCGTAATTCATACTTGACAAATTCTTGTTTATATGTTTGTCTTTCTACCATCAAAGCCCTTAAATTTAAAGGTTTTACAGTAGCTAATTGCAAATCAAATTTTACCTGAAACAACGGCATCATTTGACTAAAATCGCGGTTGGGATTGAGGATTTCCACCAACTTTTCAAATGGTAAATCCTTGTGAGCAAAAGCTCCTAAAACAACCTCCTTAACTCGCTGTAATAATTCTCTAAATGTAGGATTTTGAGATACATCTGTTCGTAACACTAAAGTATTTACGAATAAACCAATTAACGCTTCCACTTCAGTGCGATCGCGATTTGCAATATCGGTTCCGACAACAATATCATCTTGATGAGTATAACGATGCAGCAACACCTGAAATGCAGTCAACAGCATCGTAAACAGTGTCACTCCAGACTTAGCGCTTAAATTTTTCAGCTTTTCCGATAATTCTTGAGAAAGACTTAAAGGATAATGCGAGCCTTTATAACTTGGAACTGGTAATCTTTTTCTATCGGTAGGTAATTCCAGTACCTGCATATTATTTAATTGTTCTTTCCAATAATTAGCTTGGTTTTCTAAAACCTCACCTTGTAACCATTGACGCTGCCAAATTGCAAAATCACCATACTGAATCGGTAATTCAGATAAAGGAGACGATTCTCCATTCCAAAAAGCATTATAAAGTTGTGATAATTCCCGTAAAAATACTCCAACAGACCAACGGTCAGATACAATGTGATGGGTTGTAATTAATAGGATATGTTCAAATTGCTTTAATTTAATTAAACTCAATCTTAGTAGAGGTGTACTTAAATCAAAAGGAGATTCATAAGCATCTCGCACCAATTTATTTAATATTTTTTTTAAAATATATTCACTGACTTGTAAACCCTGTAAATCTACTACAGGTAAACTTAGCTTTTGAGGTGCAGCAATTTTTTGAACGGGTTCTTTTTGAGAATTGCTGATAAAAGTAGTGCGAAGAATTTCATGTCGTTTTACTATTTCCGAAAGCGATTTTTCTAAAACTGGTATATTTAATCTACCCTTAAGATTCAGAGCGCTAGAAACATTATAAGTACTACTTTCCGGTTCCAGTTGTTGAATAAACCATAAACGCTGTTGAGCAAAAGACAACGGTAATTCATCCCCAGATTCTCGTGGAGAAATCCGATCAATTTCAGGAATTTCTATTCCCTTCTCCCTAAGACGACGCTCAAATAATTTACGTTGTTCTGGAGACAGTTTTGCAAGTTGTTCGTAAAAATTATCCATTATTTAACACCATTTTTTATATATTTAAAACGCAGAGGCACGCAAAGGTAAACGCAAAGAACGCAGAGTTTTTAAAACCTACTCTCCTTAGCGAACCTCAGCGCATACCTCAGCGCACCTTTGCGTTTAAAATATAATTCCCTCACTCCTCCAACTCCTTCGCAATTTCTTCTGGTGATAAACCTTGAATTTCAGTCAAAATATCAGCCATTTGAGCTAAATCATCTTCTTTGGGTTGCTCTTGCGTTACTAATTCCGCAATTTTAGCTACTGTTGGAGCTTCAAACAAAATGCTTCGCATTTCTAACTCAACTTGAAATATTTCTCTCAGTCTTGCTATTGCTTGTACTGCTAATAATGAATGTCCACCCAACTCAAAGAAACTGTCATTTACTCCGACTTCATCTATACCTAATAAATCTTGCCATATTTGAGCTATTGCTCGTTCAATATCATTTCTAGGAGCAATATATTCATTAGTTAAATTCGGTCTTGTATGACTAGAATTATTACCAATGGTAGATGCTTCATTTAATGGTTTTACGTTTATCCACTGTTTAATTCTTGCATCTAATTCTCCCTTACTGACTACAACTTGGGGAGAATTATTCATATCTAAAATACTTTGAATTGCTTGCCAAACTTCTGCGGGAGTTAGAGCAAATTCAGCCATATTAGAACTAAATTCACGATGCCTTGCTAATTCAAAATCACAAGCATCCCAATTAACGCTAAACCAAGGAGTAGATTGCTCAATATTATTACTTAATTGCTGTTGAGCAAAAGCATCGACAAAATAATTTGCAGCACTATAAGCTCCTAACCCCAATCCACCAACAACAGTAGATAAAGAAGATTGTAAAATACAAAAATCCAACTTTCTTGACTGTAAAACCTTCTCTAAAACCTGTAAACCATAAACTTTATAACGGAAATTATATTCGCAATGATTTTGAGTTAATTCCCCAATTGTTGCTGTTGAATGCTCGTTACTCATCGGAGTTGAATAAAATACCCCGTGAATTTCTCCAAATGCTATTTCAGCTTGAGAAATTGCATCTTTCATTTGCAACTCATCAGTAATATCCGCTTCCACAAACAAACATTCTTCCGATGCAAAACTTGGTTTTTCATCTCCCACTAAAACCAACTTTGCTTTTAACGTGTTAACTAAATACTCAGCAAAAACCCTACCAAGTCCATTAACTAAATCGCCAACAATTAAATAACTACCTTCTTGACGCAGTTGAATATTATTATTAGATTCATCATCTCGCTTGACTAATCTAAACTGCTGTTTCCAACGATATCTTCCCCGATAAGCAATAGTAAAATCTGTTGGTTGACTTATAACTTCACTCAATAATTGCTTAACTAACCTTTCCTTATCTTTCTCATCCAGAGTTACATCAATATTACAGCAAGCAATATTTGGATATTCCTGTGCAATTACTTTACCTAAACCTACTATCGGAGATTGAAACGGATTTAATTCCTCTTCTCCAACAACGTCATAAAGACAATTAGTGATAATCTTGATATAAATCGAATTACTGATTTTCTGTTGATTAATTGCTTGAGCTAAATACAGTAAACTGTAAAATCCTAACTTCTGAAAATCCCCAAAGCTTGATTTATTAATTTTTTCATCTAGATTCCACAGATGAATTATCCGCTCAACACTCAATTCCCGTAATTCCAAATCTTCTAACAACTCAATATAATCTTTCCTATTTTTAGGATTAATAGTAAATTGTCGATAACCAATTTGGTCAAACTTATCACCAACAGCAACAGTAATTACATCATGACCGGCATTTCCCAACTGTTGAGCAATTTCACCACCAACACCAGCATTATCAATAAAAATTAACCATATATTTTTACTCTCAGCAAACTTTTGAGGAGTTATAAACTCTACTTGTTTATCGCGCTCCCAAGTCGGTACATAAAACCAATCTCCATCACGATCGATTTTAATTTTATTATTATTTATATTTTCTAAAATTTTATTAGAAACTTTATCTATTAAATATAATGGTATATTTATATTT
>JBCBQE010000318.1:0-7350 GCA_039820385.1 Cyanobacteria bacterium J06635_10 | reverse complement strand
AAACGCGAATCTGCTCCTTTCCATGTATCTTTTGCTAAAAATTCGTTAGTCTTCCGCCAATCTCCATTACCTTCTCCTATAGTAGTGATTGCTATTGAATTTCCTGTATCAACTACTTTTCTAGTAATTTTTCCTGGATGAAACATGTAAAGGAGCAGATTCGCGTTTAAGAGTACAAGTTATGCTAATTTTACAACATCTTCAAAATAAGCAATAAAAGTAACATTGATATTAAGCTGTTACTATCATGGAAAAGTCAATATTTATATAACTGATGACAACCTTTACCATTACAAAATACTCCCTTTTTATTATGCCTACAACGTGAAAATGTTTTAAGTCTTTAGTGAAAACTATTAATAGTTAAAAATCTGGTTTCACTGATTATCTCTTACAAGCAACACCATCTTTATTTCCATCAAAATTATGTGGGTCTGGTGGTAATACTTTGAAATTTCTATAGGAAATGTCCCCACAATTCAAATCTGGTGGAGGTGCGGGAATACACACACCAGGATACGCCGGAGAACAGTTTTTAGATTGTTTAGCTGTAGTTTTAGAGCGATCACTATTATCTTTCGCAGAATATTTTCTCGCTTCAATCACATCTTGTACTGACTTATCAACATTAGATAAAAAATCGTAACCAGTTTTTTTTTCAATCGCATCAACTGTAGTTATAAAATCTTCCCAATCGCCTTTGCCTTCACGATTGGGAGTGTCAATAGCTATTACTTGTTTAATATTCTTTCCTCCAGAACCGGGTTTAGTAATAGCGACAATTTTGTATAACCGAGCGGGGACAGATACTTTACGCTTACCTATGCCTATTTTTTTAATCTCCCCATAACTACCAGCAATAATATAAAGTTCATTGTCTTGCTCTACTAAGTCTCTACCGTATTCTTCTAACTCACGCCAATAGTCCCGGTTGTTATCGGGAGACTGCGGAACCATATTAGTCATCAAAAACGTAGCTGAGTTATTTGCTTCAGAATTTGTGCGATCGCCAGATGGAGTCATATGACCACGGTCATAACCAGATCCACGATATTCTTTTCCTGTCACTTGATACCAACCATCTGGAAGTGAGGAATCGGGGCGAAAATCATTGCTTCTATCAACGCTACCAATCCACGATTTATTTAACTGCCAACTTACCCAATTGGGAATACCTTTATCCCGGTTGTAAGATAAGGCATACTGCGGCTTTACTATCAAATAGTTGTTAGGGTTAATTGCATCTGCATTGCTGGGATTACCCAAACTTAGATGTACGCTGCTTGAAGTTGAGAGGCGGCTGGGCGGCGGTGCGGGTTTTGATACTTTATCTTGCTGTGTAGTGGTAGAACAACCAGTATTTATTATCAAAAAAACTAAAATTGCAACCCAGATGATAGTTTTTTTCAAGTGTCGCCTCCATATTTGTGAATCTGCATCCCAAACAAGATAGCAAATGAAATAATAAATAGCAGATACTGTTTGTAACAAAAATCTAATCAATATAGTTAACCGTACCAATATTTTTGCAGTTTACCGAACCTCTTAATTAGCCCTATTTAATTGGTCGGTATTCATGATTAATTAGGTGATAAAAACCGAATTTACACTACTCTTAATCATCACTAATATAGGTATTAAAGCAATAAATTAAATCACTAATTAAACAAAAAACATTTAGGAGTTAAACAAATATGGCTATGATACGTTACAATCCCTGGGCTGACATGAGCGCATTGCAAAACCAATTAAACAGAGTTTTTGAAGATATTCAAATACCAACATTTAAAACTCCAGCAGCAGAATTAACCGAAACTGAAGACGCACTTCATTTAAGATTAGAACTGCCTGGAATTGAAGCGAAAGACGTAGATATTGAAGTTACTGCTGATGCTGTTAAGGTAGTTGCAGAGCGTAAAACAGAACATAAAGAAGATACCAAAACTGAGTTTTATTACGGCAAGTACCAGCGCGTAATTCCACTCAGAGCAAGGGTTCAAAATACTGAAGTAAAAGCAGAATATAAGGACGGTATTTTGAATTTAACTTTACCCAAAGCTGAGGAAGAAAAGAACAAGGTAGTTAAGGTTAATCTGTCAGAAAGTTAATTTAAATCTCTTGCAATTGTGTAGTGTGTTGTAATGTGTTAAGCCCGGTTGTTGAAGCGACTGGGCTTTTTTGTTTGTGATAGTGTGATGACAAGCAAAAATTACAATAGAATAGTCTTTCTACTTTACTTTTGTTTGTGGCAGTAACGCACTACATATTCGATTAGCTTATCAGTTTTGGTGGGTTGGGGTTTTCCGAATCCTTGGGGCATGATACACGTTGTTTTGTTGGCAAGTGAATTGTAGCAAAGTAAAAGGGGTAACAATGCTGCCTTATCACATTCCGAAATAATGTTTGTGCATAAACCATACTTACTCTGCATGGCGCTATACGTCAGTAGCTTCCAACTCAGACTGTGACAATTTCAAAACTGGTTGCGTATAGTCGAAAAAATACGTTTATTTATTGCAGATTACTATGTGGCAGATTTTATTCTGGTACTTTTACTAAATAAATTTACGTAAATAAGGTTTTGAGCTTGAAGTATTAAATAGAGAATATAATGCACCGCTATCATAACAAAAGAAAAGTAAGGTTATGCAAGCTTTTATAATCTAATGTTAGCGACTATAGTTTATTTGTAAGTTGGGATAAAGAGTTATCTAAAGTACATTTAAGTTCACATTTAGTGAGTACATTATTAAATGTGCTGACTTTATTCGCTGATTGCAGCACTCCTAATCGGTTCTATATCCAATGCTTATTAGTTTATATATTTATCTGGAACAATCTACATTAAAAGCATTCTATATTTTTAACGCTGAAATGTAAGCGTTTTTTATAGTCTTATATGCAAAAAACTAAGTTGTAAAATATTATTATTTATTTGAATTTTATTCATAATAATTTTGCACTATATTCACTAATTATTCACACTCAAACTAACACAAAGCTGTATGCATTTTCCTAGAATAAACATACAGTTACTATATGGTTATTATATGTATAACGATGTATTTGTTCAACGTCCTCGCTATGAATTAGATGTAAAAAGATTTTATTTGGATGAGTATCAACCTTACTGGCGTAGAGGAGAAAAAAATCCAAATTTTACTAAATCTAGTTTTAGTAGTAAAATTTTAGATTTAAAAGAGAAAAAGTATTCAGCTATTAATTATTTTTATAAGGAAGTTAACCAAATTATTTGGAAAAACTATCCTATCGTAACAGTCCCTTCCAGTGACCCTCAAAACATTAATACAGGAATTAACCAAGTTGCACTTTTATTAGCTAAACAAGGCAGTATTAATGCTATATCCTGTCTAAGAAGGCATACAGCAGTTCAGAAAAAGACAAATGGTGGAAATAGAGATATCTATGTAGACCTTAGATCGATTGAAGTTAACAATCAATATCTTATTAAAGGAAGAATTGTTCTTCTTTTAGATGATATTACAACAACTGGAAATTCTTTTCGCGCTTGTGAAAAGTTACTAGTAGATGCTGGAGCTTCTAAGGTAGTAAAATTAGCTTTAGGTAAAACAGTTAGATACTAATATCTATGCAACGTTTAGATGTTTCCTATTTACTAACACTTAGTTTGGTTCCAAAAGTTGGTAAAGCTACTTTGCATCGTATTTTACAAAAGTTACAATCTAAGCCAAAAGATTTAAAAGAATTATGTGAAGTAGTCCAACCAATTATAAAAGTTCCTCAAGAGCAATTAAAATCAGCTTTTGAGAATGCAGAACGAATGTTAGATGTACATAAAAGTGCCGGTATTACTGTTATTGGAATTGATGACCCTCAGTTTCCACAACAGTTAAAAACTATATCAAATCCTCCACTAATTCTTTATGTGAAAGGAAATATTGATTGCTTGGAACCACAACGTTCAGTGGCCGTTATTGGAACTCGCCAGCCTACCAGTTACGGTAGAACAATAGGGAATAGAATTGCTCAGCGTTTTGCAGAGCAAGGCTTAATAGTTGTAAGTGGTTTAGCTCAAGGCTGTGATACTGCCGGTCATCAAGGATGCTTAAAAGCAAAAGGTCATACTGTTGCTGTATTAGCACATGGATTAGATAGAGTTTACCCATCCCAAAATCGTCAATTAGCTGAAGAAATTCTTGATAATGATGGGTGTCTTGTCAGCGAATATCCGATTGGAAATAAGCCATTTAAGAATCAATTTGTAGAACGAGATCGTATACAAAGCGGTCTAAGTTCTGCTGTTGTAATTATTGAAACTGATATCAAAGGTGGAACCATGCATACAGCAAGATTCTGCCTTGAACAAAATAGAATCCTTGCTTGTATAGATTATGATTCTAAATATCGTTCTGAAAAGTCACGAGGTAACGAAAAATTAATTACTGAGGGAAAAGCTAAAAGACTTAAAAACTCGGATGATTTTCAAAATCTTATAAACGATGTTTTTGGAGAATCTATCATTATAAATTCAAGCGTCATAGAATTATCTGAGTCCAAAACATCACTAATTAAAACTGAGTCTAATACTATTAAAAATACAGAAATACAAGCAGATAATATAAATGCTTTCAAAGATAAGGCTAAAGCCTTAACAATAGAAGTTCAGCTTAGTAAAAAAGAAAAGGAACGGTTTGAAGCCAAATGTGCTGCGAACGGAATGAATCCTAATCAGGTTTTACATCAGTTCATTACAGATTATTCAAATAATAATTTAGAAAAAACTAACGCATCAAAATCTAATATATCTTGCAAAAAAGAATTAAAATATACAGATATAAATCAATTAGTTTTACCAATTATCAAAGAAAAATCTAATAATTCCGAAAACATAAATTTTACTTTAAAAGGGAAGGAGCTAGCACAAAGATTAAAGGTATCTCCGTCATCAATATCAAAAAACAAAAAAAAAGGTTCTGAATTCTTTAGGAAATGGAGTCGTGAAAAAGACCCAGAAAAACATTCTTGGGAATACTCAGAAAAGAAAAAATTATTTGAAATATCATTTTGAGATTTTTTGTAAAACTATATTAAAAACTATGGGTATTTTAATAGACCTTGACCAAACTCTTATAAACTCTCAAACTGCTGAAAAATTTCGTAGAAACAGACAATGGTCTGATGTATATAGAATGATTCCACAGTTACAACCGTATCCAAATATATCTAAACTTCTGCAAGAATTAAAAGATATTGGTGTACCTATATGTATAGTAACTTCTAGTCCAAGACCTTATTGTGAGAAAGTTATAAAATATTATGGGTGGAAAATAGATGCAACTATTTGTTATCACGATACTAAAAAACATAAGCCTCATGCAGAACCAATTCAAAAAGGATTAGCTAGTTTAAAAATATTACCAGCAACAGCAGTGGCTATTGGTGATGCAGCAAAAGATACCCAAGCAGCTAAGTCAGCAGGAGTGTTATCAATCGGAGCGATTTGGGGTTCTTTAGAAAAAAGTTTATTAAGAAATTCCAAGCCGGATATAATTTGTGAAACAGTTGAAGATTTGAGAGAATTTTTATTACTGAAGTATAGTTGATCGCCCTTACTTATCTTCTACCCCTAAACCATCAACTCTTCCAACAGCGCATCATTAATCCGCAGTACTTCTTCACTAGAAGCTTGATTCACATCAAAAGCTTCTTGCATCAGCGACTTTACCTTCTCCGGTAGCGCTGCAAACTTATCGGTGTTGATAATAACTAATCTACAACCGGGATATGGCGAAAAATCAACAAACGCTTTCATCCCGTTTTTTATCAGCATTTTGGATAACAACATGATGAGGTGTGGCTTTTCATTATTTTCGCTGCGATTCACTGCCCCTGAAAATATCCACAAAGCCAAGCTGTAGAATCAATATCACCGTGCAAAACTGCTACAGTCCCTATCAATATCTGTTTATTAATTTCAACTGGCAAATCATCAAAAATTTCATCTAAAAGTTCTGGATTGCGGCGGTGGCAACAATTGACCGCAATTTGGATTAACTTGTCAATTTGTACTTGGAACATAATGCACGCACTGATTAGAAACAAAAAAATTGTATCAAAATAACAATATCTACTTATAATATATATTTTTTAAAGATTTAAGCTTTGAGTATTATCAAATTTATTTTTATTTTAAGAGCATCTTTGACTAATTATTTAAAACAATAATTTATGTATTTATAAATTTATTAATATTGATGTTAATTTTTAGGAGGATTTGTTTTTAAAAATTATTCTTTTGGTATGGTTCTTATCTTTGGCTTCGGGTTTAGTCTACCCTGCTGAGTAGAACCGTCTACATATATGTCCGTTTCTTCAGTTTTATTTTCAGGTTCAAGTACATGACCATTAACTACTGTCGGTCTGTTATCATATTCAGGTAATTTAGATGTATTAATCGGTGTTAATGAAATTATTACAGATGCTAATATTCCTATATAACTCAATTTCATCGAGCGCAAATATTTACTTAAAAACTTAACTACGACGTTTTTATTATTATTTACTTTATTATTATTTAATTTCTCTTGATCATTGCTCATATTCACTACCTATATCGTTAAAAGTAGTGAAGATAATATCTTTTAATACAAATAGAATAAAGGGTGCATACTACATTTTATTAAATAGTTAAATCAACAGTGTCTCAATTACGATTGCAATAACTTAACGCAATTTAGACTAACTTATTAATTTGTATGAGTTGGGATTTACTGAATGCTTGGGACAGTCTGTCAAGCGCTGATTGAAAACAAGGGAATTGTATCAAAGTACAATTTGGGTAAATTTTGGAGTACGATACTTTTTTCAAGAGTTGTTAAAGGAAACCATCTATATGAATTCATTTTGGTAAATCTTAATGCAGGAAAGTAATTCGAGTAATTTGACAAAAACGCTTTAATCCGCTTCATAATATTTTTAAATTGCTTTATAGATTAAGTAAAAAATGAAAGAGAATTTGGCAGCAGCACTGGGAGAATTACAAGCACAAATATATTGGTTACATGATGCTCAAAAGTTTACAGAATTGGCAGCAACAGCAACTAGTATATATATGAAACTTGGTTATACTCAACAACAAGCAGAAACGGCAGGTAAATTAATTCAAAGTGCTTATCAATTAGCTGATGATGCTGATTTAGCCCAAAAAGCAGGTAATCATGATAAAGAAATGCAGTTTTATCATCAAGCTAAACTGAAGTTACATGAGGTAGAAAATACATTAGATTATAAAAACACTATCGCCATACATCAAATGCAATGGTGGATGCACTTCCGTCACAAACAAAAAATACAATTGCGATTTCACTT
>JBCBQE010000317.1:0-7353 GCA_039820385.1 Cyanobacteria bacterium J06635_10 | reverse complement strand
GGAAGGTTGGGATGAAGTAGAAGCTTCGATTGACTACTCACTCGCAGAAATTGCCCATGTCGAAGAGTTAAACCTAACTGGTAATGCGATTGATGGAACTGGTAATTCCCTCGATAACTACATCAGAGGAAATGAACTTGATAATGTTTTAAATGGACGAGAAGGCAACGATTCCGTTAGAGGTAAAGAAGGTAACGATACCTTGTTTAGCAGTGCCGGTAAGGATACTTTATATGGTGGAGAAGGAGACGATACTTACATCATTGATAACACTGAGACTATAATTGTTGAGAATGCCGGTGAAGGCACCGATACAATCAAAGCTTCAATTAACTACTCAATTGCTGATATTTTCAGTGTAAGAAACTTAATACTCATTGGCAATGCTCTAGAAGGTACGGGTAGCTCTAGTTCCGATCAAATTACTGGAAACGCCCTAGACAACATCTTGGATGGTGGTAGCGGTGGCAACGATACCCTAGATGGTGGAGCCGGTAACGATACCCTGATTGGCGGTATGGGTAGGGATACTTATATAGTTGATAGTACTGGCGACACTATTATTGAGGATAGCTCAAACTATACTGATACAGTCCTTTCTTCAATTAACTTCTCGATCGCAGAAATTGCCTATGTAGAAAATTTAACCCTAACTGGTGATGCTTTACTCGGTACTGGAAACTCCGAACGCAACGTGATTACCGGAAATGCTTTAGACAACACTTTAAATGGTGGTAGCGGTAGAGATACTTTGATTGGCGGTGCGGGTAACGATACTTTGATTGGCGGTGCAGATAGCGATGTTTACATTGTTGATTCCGTTGACGACGTTATTATTGAAAATGAATCAGAAGGTTTTGATGATGTAGAAGCTTCAATTAACTACTCACTAGAAAATATTGCCCATGTGGAAGATTTAATCCTAACTGGTGATGCTCTTAAGGGTACTGGTAACTCCCTTGATAATCGTGTCTACGGAAATGATTTAAATAACACCTTGAGCGGTAAGGATGGTAGGGACATCCTAAGAGGCTATGCTGGTGACGATCGCTTAATTGGCGGCAACGATAGAGATAGTTTAAATGGAGGTGTCGGTAAAGATACTTTAATTGGCGGTACTGGAAATGATACTTATTATGTAGAAAACGTTTCTGATATCATCATTGAAGACTATGATGCTGGTTCGGATAAAGTTAACTCTTCCATCACCTGGACATTAGGGGATAATTTAGAAAGATTGACTTTAACGGGTACAAATGCGATCGACGGTATCGGTAATGCCCTCGACAATAGAATTGAAGGTAACGATGCCGCGAATAAGTTATTTGGTAATCAAGGTAGAGACACATTATTCGGATATGAAGGAGATGATTGGCTCTCGGGTGGCGATGGCAATGACAACTTAATTGGTGCAGAAGGTAATGATACTCTTGTTGGCGGCACTGGAAATGATAAGTTATATGGTTATCAGGGTGATGATATGCTTGTGGGTGGTGATGGAAATGATTTCTTAAGCGGCTGGAATGGGGGTAATGACACGCTCATTGGCGGTGCAGGAAATGATACATTAAGCGGTAGTAGCGGTAATGATATTTTTGTTTTCAACAACCCCAACGAAGGTATTGACAGGATTACTTCTTTCTCACCAGCTGATGATACAATTCATATCTCTGCTGCTGGCTTTGGTGGCGGATTAACTGCGGGTGATACTATCTTAGAAGAGCAAATCCTGATTGGTAGTAGTTCGATCGCAGCAGATAATGCCTCTCAACGGTTTATCTACAATACAAATTCTGGTGCACTGTTGTTTGACGCTGATGGTAATCAAACTGGATTTGATGCGGTACAGATTGCGACGCTTTTTAATAAACCAACTATTAGCGCTAGCGACATTTTCGTCACGATGTAATCTAGTGTTTTGTCATATTAATTTTGACTCGTTTTCTTTCAAACCTCGGGAGACGTAGCACTGCTACGTCTCTACACCCATCAGGGGTTTACGTTATACCCAAAATCCTTTTCTACCCCCTCTCCCCCCCCTCTTCCCCCTCTCCCCCTCTCCTCCTCCCTATTGAGGATTTTAGGAGTTTGAAAACACCACAAGCCTAATAATTAAAAGTCAACAAAGACATCAAAAAAAATTTCCCATTAAAATGCGGAGCATTTCAACAGGATAAGATAAATATTTCCGAGGTAGATGCAAAAAACCTAAACTGATAACTAAACCATTTGCTTACTCTGATATTTCTTCAAATCTTCAGGTGCAAATACACCTTCTTCTGTCATAATTGCTTTAATTAATTCTGCTGGGGTAACATCAAAAGAAGGATTATAATAATCAATTCCTTCTGGTGCAATAATAGTTTCTCCTACTTGATAAATTTCCTTTGGATTGCGTTCTTCAATGGGAATTTGATTGCCATTATCTAAGGAAAAATCAACGGTAGAAAGAGGTGCCGCTACGAAAAAAGGCACGTTATGAGCTTTTGCCACCAACGCCAAACTATAAGTACCAATTTTATTTGCAGCATCACCGTTTGCAGCAATTCTATCGGCACCAACAACTACAGCATGAATTAAACCTTGCTTCATGCAGTGCGCTGCCATACTATCGGTAATTAAAGTTACTGGAATCCCTTCTTGAACGCATTCCCAAGTAGTGAGTTTTGAACCTTGCAATCTTGGACGAGTTTCATCCGCGAAAAGTCTTTCTAAACGTCCTTCACGCCAAGCCGAACGTACTACACCCAAAGCCGTACCGTAGCCGGCTGTCGCTAATGCACCTGCATTGCAGTGAGTTAACAAAGTCAACTTTTCTGGTGTTTCGGGTAATGCTGACAAACCGCGATCGCCAATTTTATGACAAGTTTGTAAATCTTCTGTATTAATCGCTTGGGCTGTTTCGAGAAGATTTTTTTTGAGTTCTTCTACAGTACCCATAGTTTCATAAGCTGCCTTAAGCATCCGTGAAATTGCCCAGAATAGATTCACGGCAGTCGGACGAGTTTCACGCAACATTTGTGCAACTTGTTCTAAATGTTTTATGAACTCATCGCGGTTACTCGTTTCAATTTCTCGCGCTCCGAGATACATACCGTATGCAGCTGCAACTCCAATTGCAGGGGCACCACGGACGATCATGGTTTTAATCGCCTGGGCCATATCTTCACTGCGGTTAATTTCCACATAGGAATACTCAGCGGGTAAACGAGTTTGATCGATTAAAGAAACCGAATTATTCTGCCAAATTACGGGATACACGGGATTATTTTGCAACATCATACCTTGAGAAATGAATTTGATTGCGAAGAGATGAGAAGGGAGAGAGGGGGAGAGGGGGAGATGGAAATTCAAAAGCCAAAACTCCTAACTCAATAAGAGACGTAGCAGTGCTACGTCTCTACACTCCTAACTCCGTGAGCTAACATTCCCATCTCTTAGCAATTAATTGTAATTAAATTACAGCGGATGGTTGATTGCTAAAGAAAGCTTTTAAAATTCTTTGAGCAATCTGGGGACTGGTTAAGCCTAATTCAGCTTTACTTTCGTCAGGTTTTGCGTGATCGACTAAGATATCTGGTACGCCAAAACGCTTGATGGGCACTAAGATATCCGCATCTAAAAGGGCTTCCGCAACTGCGGAACCGAAACCGCCCATTACACAACCTTCTTCTAAGGTGACAACTCGTCCTATTTTCTTTGCTAAGGGGAACATTAGTTCCGTATCCAAAGGTTTACAGAAACGAGCGTTAATTACGGTGGCTTCAATACCGTGTTCGCTGAGAATTTCCGCAGCTTGTAATGTAGAATTTACCATAGCGCCGTAGCCGATCATTAGGACATGATCCCCGTTACGGAGAATTTCACCTTTGCCTATTTCCAAAGGTTCCCAACCTTCTTCCATTAAGGGAACACCATAACCGTTGCCGCGAGGGAAACGCATGGCGATGGGGCCACTCGTATGGTTAACACCGGTTACTACCATTTGTTGAAGTTCGGCTTCATCTTTGGGTGCCATCATCACCATATTGGGAATGCAGCGCATATAAGCAATATCGTACATGCCCTGGTGGGTGGGGCCATCAGCACCGACAATTCCCGCTCGATCTAAACAGAAGAATACGGGTAAATTTTGGATACAAACATCATGAACTATTTGGTCGTAGCCGCGTTGCAAAAAGGTAGAATAAATATCGGCAACGGGACGCATACCTTCAGCAGCTAATCCAGCGGCGAGGGTTACGGCATGTTGTTCGGCAATTCCGACATCTATATATTGGTTGGGTAACTTCGCTTGCAGTTTATCCAAACAAGTTCCCGTAGCCATTGCAGCGGTAATACCAATAATTTTAGGATTTTGTTCGGCAAGTTTGACTAAAGTATGAGCAAAAACTTTCGAGTACTTTGGTGGTTTGGGTTTACTCGAAGGGATCGCTTTACCGGTAGTTAAATTAAAAGGATTTTGGGCGTGATAGCCTACTTGGTCTTTTTCTGCAATATCATAGCCTTTACCCTTAGTTGTTACTACATGAACTAAAACAGGGCCAGGTATTTGATGAGCTTGTTTGAAAGTCGCAATCAAATCTTCCAAATTATGACCATCAACAGGCCCCATATAGGTAAAGCCAAGTTCTTCAACTACTGCCCCTACCTTGGGAACCGCTAACCGCTTCATTCCTTCCTTGATGCGTTCGAGTTCTGGTGTTAAAGATTCACCAACAAAAGGAAGCTGCTTTACTTGTTCCTCTAAATTATCCTTGATAAACTGCATCGGCGGAGATAACCGCATTTTATTTAAATAGCGGGGAATTGCGCCAACGTTAGGAGAAATTGACATTTCGTTGTCGTTAAGGACAACCAATAAATTCGTATTGGGCAAATGTCCAGCATGGTTGATCGCTTCCAAAGCCATACCACCGGTTAATGCTCCATCACCGATAATCGCAGCAACTTTAAAATTGTCGCCTTTTCTATCTCGCGCGATCGCCATTCCCAACGCCGCAGAAATACTAGTAGAAGCGTGTCCGGCTCCAAAATGGTCAAATTTGTTCTCGCAGCGCTTTAGGTACCCTGCAACCCCATCTTTCTGTCGTAGGGTGTGGAAATGACTGTAACGTCCTGTAATCAATTTATGTGGATATGCTTGGTGCCCCACATCCCAAATAACTTTATCTCGATCTAAGTCCAGGGTTTGATAAAGCCCTAATGTTAATTCAACAACACCCAACCCAGGTCCAAGGTGTCCGCCGGTAGCTGCTACCGTTTGCAAATGCTTGTCTCGAATTTGACGGGCAATCTGCTGTAGTTGCCGAATCGATAACCCGTGCAACTGATTTGGATGAGTAATTTCACTCAGGTGCATACTTACTGGGTTTTCCTCTCTACAATTATTGGTATATTGATTGTCCCACGGGAATGAAAAATTGGGGGTGAGAAATAAAAGAGATGAGGAAACAAGAAAATGGGGAGATGGAGAGATAGAGGGATGTTGAGGGCAAATAATTACGAATTATGAATTATATTTTCGGTAAATGAAGCAATGTTAGCAATTTTTATCTAATTTTGTTTTCAGTTGTACTTAAATCCAGTAATGACCGTATTTTCCGGGATTATCACCATGCTTTTTAGTAATTTGATTTACGTAATTAACTGTTCATATTTGATGGAGCCTTGCTACTAAAATCACAAAAAAATTTAAATATCCCACCAACACACCTCATGGTACTGTCATGGTACTGTTATGAGAATGGTGCGTTACGGCATTATCAAAAATTTAACCTCAATACATAGGAGGAGCCGTAACAGCAACGGCCGCTTTTTGCCTCCCCTACAAGTTCATTGTTCATTGTTCATTGTCATGGTACTGTTCACTGTTCACTGATCCAGGAACTACTGGTGTATTGGGTTGTGGCTGCTGTCTTTCCAAATATTGACTCAATAAGTTAGCCATATCTCCACGAGTCATGGGTTTGAGGGGAAAAAGTTGATCCCGAGCGTCTTCATTAATAAATCCTTCAGCTACAACTGTGGCGATCGCTTTTTTTGCCCAAGTAGGAATTGACTCTGCATCGGAATAGCTAGAAAGTATGTCAGCTACGGTGTCATCGGAAAACTGAAATACTCCATAAGCTTGAGCAAATATCGCCAAACCTTCAGCTCTTGTGACTCTTTGATTGGGGAAGAACAAATTTCCTCGATAACCTCTCATGATCCCAGTTTTCAGAACCGTTTGTATATCGTTATAAGCCCAATGAGAAGATGGAACATCTGCAACTTCTACATTTTCCGATTTTAGGTTTCGTTTATCGAGTCGAAACGTCTTCACCATAATTGCAGCTAATTGCGATCGACTGATCAATCTTTCGGGATAAAAATTGCCATCGGAGTAGTTAGTCATTAATTTCGCATTTACCACTCGTTGGATCGCATCAGATGATTGCGGTAAATTTGGCGTTTGTTCTTTTTTTATTTCTACGTTATTAAAATCAGGTAGTGGCAAATTTTGCTTTTGCTCTTCTTCCATATTTACCAAAATCGGCTGCTTGCTCGTGTTTTGCTGTTGTTGAGCATAAGCAGTCAAAGGAAAGCCTTGTATTAAAAAGATTAATGAAAGTGTACCGATAAATTTACTCACGATCGTAATATTGGTGATAAAAATTATGACAATATTAACTGACAACAACGGTAACTTTCTAGTTTCCTGACTTAAGTAATTTTTCTCAAATAAAATATCAGAATTGCTGATGAAAGCTATCAAATTCAGCCGCTCGACCTCTACTATGTAGTTATAGTTCGGCATTTTATTCAAGGAGTTTCGGGAATGACCGCAACAGCAGATCCTGTAAAATTGATGAAGCAAGAAGTTGGTAAAGCAGCTGCAAACTTAGTTAAATCCGGTTCTATCGTCGGATTGGGAACAGGTTCAACTACTGCTTTTACCATACAATTTCTTGGCGATCGCTTAAAATCTGGGGAGCTTAAAGATATCGTTGGTATTCCCACATCTTTTCAATCGGAAGTTTTAGCGAAGCAATACGGCGTACCTTTAACTACTTTAGATGCGATCGACCATATTGATATAGCCATTGATGGTGCAGATGAAGTAGATCCCTCTAAAAATCTAATCAAAGGTGGTGGTGCCGCACATACCCGCGAAAAAGTTGTAGATTATCTCGCCAATCAATTTATTGTGGTTGTAGATAGCGGTAAATTAGTCAGTCGTTTAGGTGAGGTTTTTGCAGTTCCCGTGGAAATAATCCCCATGGCAATTACCCCGGCAATGCAAGCAATTAGCAAACTCGGCGGTAAACCAGAAATACGCATGGGTGTAAAAAAAGCTGGTCCGGTAATCAC
>JBCBQE010000316.1:0-7361 GCA_039820385.1 Cyanobacteria bacterium J06635_10 | reverse complement strand
CTTCGCCATCTTTTAAATTACCCGATTGCAGCGCGAGTAAATCCAAAACCCCAGAAACAATGGCGAAGTTCCTTTCAAAGATACGATCGCAATTTTGGCGATCGTTATTCTAAATGGAATCTTGGGTTATCTCCAAGAAAGCCGCGCTGAGAAAGCTTTGGCGGCACTAAAGAAGCTTTCTTCCCCTAATGTACGGGTGATTCGCAACGGTAAGTTACTCGATGTGGAAGGTAAAAACTTAGTACCCGGAGATATCATGCTGCTGGAAGCTGGCGTGCAAATAGCGGCTGACGGGCGTTTAATAGAACAATCAAATTTACAAATAAGGGAGTCAGCACTGACGGGAGAAGCCGAAGCTGTAAATAAACGGGTAGAAATTAAACTACCTGAAGAAACAAGTTTAGGTGACAGAATTAATTTAGTTTTCCAAGGTACGGAGGTTGTACAAGGGCGTGCCAAGGTTTTGGTAACTGGTACTGGGATGAAAACGGAGTTGGGTAAAATTGCCCAGATGTTGCAGGGGGTGGAAACAGAAGATACACCTTTACAGCAGCGGATGACTCAACTTGGTAACGTTTTGGTTTGGGGTTCCTTGACGTTGGTGGCGCTGGTAATTGTCATCGGTTTACTCCGTGGCGGCAATTTACAAGAGTTGGTGGAAGTTTCTCTGAGTATGGCCGTGGCGGTGGTTCCCGAAGGCTTACCGGCTGTAATCACGGTGACTTTGGCTTTGGGAACCCAGCGAATGGTACGCCGCAATGCTTTGATTCGCAAGTTACCGGCGGTGGAAACTTTGGGTTCGGTAACTACTATTTGTTCTGATAAAACTGGCACCTTGACTCAAAACAAAATGGTGGTGCAATCGATTTACACCAGCCAGCATTTGTTAAGAGTGAACGGAGTTGGTTACGTTCCCAAAGGTGAGTTTGAGTTAGATAGTAAAAGAGTTGATATAGAAGATTATCCAGAAGTTCCACCTCTATTAATTGCTTGCGCTGTTTGTAATGATGCAGTTCTCCAACAGGAAAAAGGGGATTGGATAATTCTCGGCGACCCTACGGAAGGTGCTTTAGTAACATTAGCAGCAAAGGGAGGAATCGAACAAGACCAGTGGAATAGTAAATTACCCCGGGTTGGCGAGTTTCCTTTTTCTTCCGAACGCAAGCGGATGAGTGTAATTTGTCAAGTAGAACAGATAGATACTGGTGTTTCACCGCTCCGTGATGTCGATCCGGCCATTAGTAATCTGTTAAATAATGATGAACATTATTTAATGTTTACCAAAGGTTCGCCAGAACTAATTTTGCAACGCTGTACTCAGGTTTACGAGGGAAATAGTGCAACTGAACTAACTCAAGAACAACGAGAAAAAGTACTAGCACAAAACGATCGCATGGCTGGTGAAGGTTTGCGGGTATTGGGTTTCGCTTATAAACCCTTACAAGAAAAACCAGCGGAAAATTCCTCGGAGCAATGCGAACAAGAACTAGTATGGTTGGGATTGGTGGGAATGCTCGACGCACCACGCCCGGAAGTAAGAGCAGCGGTTAATGAATGCCGAGAAGCGGGAATTCGTCCGATAATGATTACCGGAGATCATCAACTCACAGCATTCGCTGTCGCCAAGGATTTGGGTATTGCCAACTCTGATGATAAAGTGCTGACTGGCCAAGAATTGCAGCGGATGAGCGATTCCGAACTGGAGAAAAACGTCGATAATGTAAGTATCTACGCTAGAGTTTCCCCCGAACACAAATTAAGAATTGTCCAAGCGCTACAACGTCGTGATAAATTTGTTGCCATGACTGGCGACGGCGTTAATGATGCACCAGCCCTCAAACAAGCCGATATCGGTATTGCTATGGGGATTACGGGCACCGACGTTAGCAAAGAAGCCAGCGATATGGTGCTCTTAGATGATAATTTTGCTACCATTGTCGCCGCTACTAAAGAAGGTAGAGTGGTGTATACCAATATTCGCCGCTTTATTAAATATATTCTCGGTAGCAACATCGGCGAAGTGATTACAATTGCTGCTTCACCGATTTTATTACCTATGGGAGGTGTACCTTTAACACCGCTACAAATTTTGTGGATGAATTTGGTAACTGATGGTTTACCAGCTTTAGCATTAGCTGTTGAACCTCCTGAACCTGATGTGATGAAACGCTCACCTTTTAGTCCCCGTGAAAGTATTTTTGCCAGGGGTTTAGGTTCTTATATGATTCGCATCGGCATTGTTTTCGCCATTATTACGATTATTCTGATGCGGTGGGCTTACTTTCATACTCACGGGGGAATTCCTGACACAAACGGACTCGATCCCGAACGTTGGAAAACAATGGTATTTACTACCCTATGTATTGCTCAAATGGGCCACGCGATCGCAATTCGTTCTAACAACCAATTAACTATAGAAATCAATCCCTTCTCCAATCCTTACTTACTAGCGGCTGTTGTTTTAACTACCACTTTGCAGTTAATGTTAGTATACGTTCCACCCCTACGAGCTTTTTTCGGTACTGATATTATCAGTTTGCCGGAATTGGGAGTTTGTTTAGGCTTTAGTGCTTTGATGTTTGTTTGGGTGGAATTGGAAAAGTTATTCTTTCGGATTATTGGGAAGAAAAATGTTTAAACAGTTGTTAGTGGTTAGTGGTTAGTAGTTAAGTAGGAATTATTAGGAAGGTAAGTTGATTAATTGATTCTATAGTTATAGACAGCAATCAAAAGAAAAAACATAGGTATAGAATATCTTCTCCCCCAGCGCAATGCATCAATAGACTCCTAACAACGTTCCAATCAACAACGTTCCAACCAACCACTGACTAGTTGTTAGTGCTTAGTAGTTAGGTAGGAGTTATTAGGACGCTAAGTTGATTATTTGATTCTATAGTTATAGACAGCAATCAAAAGAAAAAAATAGGTATCGAATATCTTATTTCCCAACGCAAAATATCAATAGGCTCCTAGTGTTCTGTCCCATTAAAATTTATGGGTAAGGGGGGAGAGAGGTAAGAGAGTGTAGAAAAGGATTTTGGGTATTTACCATAAAACCCTCAAAATTATTGAAAAAACTACTACTAGCAACTAACAACCAACAACTAACAATCAACTTTTTTATGTTCCTCAAAAACCTGATTCTCAGACATTTTCGCAATTATGAAGAACAGCATGTAGAATTTATCGCTCCAAAAACTATTTTAGTTGGCAATAATGCCCAAGGAAAATCTAATTTACTCGAAGCTGTAGAGTTACTTGCAACATTGCGATCGCACCGCACTTCTCGCGATAAGGATTTAGTAAATAATCAAGCATCTTTTGCTCAAGTAAGTGCTAGTTTAAAACGGGAAACTGGAGTTAGCGAACTTATTTTAACTTTACGTCGTAACGGCCGCCGTACGGTTAATCTTAATAGTGAAAATCTCCGTCGCCAGATGGATTTTCTCGGTGTTCTTAATGCAGTAGAATTTTCTTCCCTCGATTTAGATTTGGTACGTGGTGGTCCTGAAAATCGCCGTAGCTGGTTGGATACTTTGTTAGTTCAACTTGAACCTATATACGCTCATATTTTGCAGCAGTATCTTCATGTTTTGCGGCAGCGAAATGCTTTTTTGAAAAGCCAGAAGGAGAATGTGTATGATAAATCTTTACTATCCCAATTAGCACTATGGGATACTCAGTTAGTTACTACAGGTACGCGGGTAATTCGACGACGGGAACGTGCTATACAGCGACTCGCTCCCATTGCAAAATTATGGCACTCTAATATAAGTTATTCTACTGAAAAGCTTCAGATAAAGTACGCACCTAATATACCTTTATCTGAAAATAATCCAGAACAAGTCCAGCAAGCTTTTTTAGACAAAATTCAACAGCGAACAGTTGCTGAAATGCATCAAGGTACTACTCTCGTTGGTCCCCATCGAGATGAAGTAGAATTGATAATTAATGATACTCCCGCACGTCAGTATGGTTCTCAAGGCCAGCAACGAACTTTGGTTTTAGCCGTCAAGTTAGCAGAATTACAGCTAATTGAAGAAGTTGTTGGAGAGCCACCACTGCTTTTACTCGATGATGTTTTGGCGGAGTTAGATCCTTCACGTCAAAATCAATTACTTGATGCTATCCAAGATAAGTTTCAAACCTTGATTACTACTACTCATTTGGGTTCTTTTGATTCTCAATGGTTAAATTCTTCGCAAGTTATTACCGTTAATGGAGGACAATTATCGGCTAAAGCTGCTGTATTTTAATTTACTGAGAGTTTGTATCGGAAATAGTCAGTAGTAAGTAGTGAGTGGGAAAAATTTTTTGGTTTGCCACATCTTTCCCCAATTCATCGCCGCTCAAGCCTTACCTTAGAATGCTTAACTCCTCGTTTTAGTGATAATTTTTTGATACATAACATAAAAGAGTAGATCCAATATGATATAATCTTTAAATAAATATAAATTTTTTTCTAAGTATTTTTTCAATGTAAACAAATTGTCAAAAAATACTTCTATAGATAGAGGTAAAGTGAAATGTAATTTAGAAAGCTTGCATTTCAATTAATTTTTCTCTTAATCTTCCGTCTAGGTCTAGCTGATAAGTCAATATAAGTGAAAATCTTTTAAGTCTTGAGAAAATTTACTAGTAATAATACTCTCGAATTGTTAGATATAAGCAATTGCTAGAGCAGTAATACAGTAAGAAACTAATATCTAGTAGTCAAAAGCTGACTTTTGAAATGATAAAGATAGCCCTTAGATTTTTCAGAATTGTTTGAGTGGATAAACTCTATTGGCTGAATGAAATAAAACAATCACATCGCACTCAAGTTGGTGATAAAGCATTCAATCTGAGTACGATGATGCAACGCGGGTACCCGGTAATTCCTGGATTTGTAGTTGCAGCGAACAAATTACATGAATATCTAGAAAACGAGGGTACGAATCAAGGGCTAGTTGGGGAATTAACGGATTCTTCCTTGCATTTGGATGTTGATAATTGGCGGCAACTACAGCAAGTAGCTTTATGCTTGCGACAGGAAATAATGAGTTCGAGTTTACCTGATGAATTACACTTTTTAATTTGTGAAGCAATCAAAACATGGGAAAATCAATGCTTAATTTTTCGTCCAAGCGTTACTATACCATCTGCTATACATAAGACAGATGATATTTCTGGGCTATATGAATCTGTATTTTGCTGTAGGGAAGAGAAGGAAATAGCCTTAGCTTTAAAACATATTTGGAGTCAATTATTTAGTGCTAGGAGTTTGCTTTATTGGCAAAAGTCGGGAATTGACTTACGTTCGATTAATTTAGCAGTTTTAGTGCAACCGGTAGGTAATGTTGTTGCAAGTGGGTTATTAGATGTTACTTCCTCTAGATGTGAAATTCAAGCAAGTTGGGGATTAGGATTAGCAATTGATTGGGGTGAAGTACAGCCAGATATTTATTATCTAGAACCAATTTCTGGCGTACTCAGCGAACAACACTTAGGGAATAAAATACTCGCTTATCATTGTGAAAATGCAGCGATTCAAGAAGTTTCGCATCAAGAAAAGCGAACATCAGTACTAACATTATCAAAAAGTTGTTTGCAAGTATATCTGTTGGAGTCAGCCCAACAGCAACAGCACGTATTATCGCAACAACATTTGCAACAAATAAAAGAGTTAGCAAATCAGCTTATTAGTCAACTTGGTAAAGACTATTTAGCGAAATGGATTTTTATTCAAGAAAAACATCAGCAAAAACTATACCTAACAAAAGTTAGTCAACCGATAAATACTTTCTCTAATAATTTCTCAATTAAAGGGATAGGTACAGCAACAGGAAGAGTCTCGGCAAATGCTCTTGTAATTGAAAATCCCGATCGCATAATACAACAATTACCAAAAGGCATAATTTTAGTATCATCTCAAATTACTCCCGATTGGTTGCCAGTGCTGCAACAAGTAAGCGGCATTATTACCGAGCAAGGAGGTTTAACTAGTCATGGTGCGATTATCGCCAGGGAATTGGGTATTCCAGCAGTAGTTGGCGTTAATAATGCTACAACACTTATTCAAAATGGCGATCGCCTATTAATTAATGGCGATACTGGAGAGGTACATCGTCTGGCTTTGAATACAGCACAAGAGCATATTGATGATGTAGACGATCTAATCGTAGAAGACAAGGTTCTTCATTCCGAGGTTGTGCCAACTCCAAATCTGGAATGGGCAACTTTATCTTCCCCTTCAATTTCTCCTCATCCAGCCACAAATATACCCATGACTTCCACGCAGTTGTTGGTAAACTTAAGCCAGCCAACCATGATAGACAAAGCGCTTTCTGTGCCAGTAGATGGTGTGGGATTATTACGCTCAGAATTGATGGTACTAAGCATACTAAATAGACAAAACCCTTATAACTGGATTAGAGAGGGTAAATACGAACAATTACTGGATATATGGACAAAAAAAATACTGGAATTTGTGCGTGCTTTTTCTCCTAAACCAGTTTATTATCGTTCATTGGATTGGCGAATCCACGAACTGCCAAACCTTAAGGATGATAGAGTCTCGCTAGGAGAACCACAAACAGCATTAAGTGAGCGCGGTACTTTTAGCTACTTACTTAATTCTGAACTGTTTGAGATGGAACTTATAGCGCTATCTAAAGTACAGTTAGCAGGATATCACAACATCCGTTTAATATTGCCTTTCGTTCGCACTGTAGAAGAATTTTCTTTTTGTCGTCGAAAAGTTGAGCAAGCAGGGTTAACCGACATCAAAGAATTTGAACTATGGATTATGGCAGAAGTGCCAAGCGTACTATTTTTGCTGCCAGAATATGTCAAAGCAGGAGTGCAGGGAATTTCAATTGGTACAAATGACCTAACCCAATTATTATTAGGAGTAGATAGAGATCGAACACTCCTGGCAAAATACTTTGATGAGCGTCATCCGGTGGTAATGAATGCGATATCTCGGCTAATCGAGATGGCTGCTTCAACGGGTATTCCCTGTTCTATTTGCGGTCAAGCACCAGCATTGTATCCTGAAATCATCGAGAAACTCGTGCAATGGGGAATTACTTCTATATCGGTTGAACCTGAAGCGTTACAGCGGACATCTCAAGCTATTTTCCGGGCTGAACAAAGGTTACTGTTAGAGGCAGCGCGTCGTCAATTGCGATGAAAAGCGATAAGCGCGGGCAGGGGTTGCGCGATCGCTAAAAACACTGCCGGTAACTTCAAGGTTGATGCAGATATACTATTACCTTTTGGCTGTTCTAATAAGGCGTTGCAGAATCGTAATATGAAATTATGATTTCACATTGCACCAGACGTAACACTGTTACGTCTCTACACAGGTTTCATGTTTT
>JBCBQE010000315.1:0-7365 GCA_039820385.1 Cyanobacteria bacterium J06635_10 | reverse complement strand
CCTACAACTTACACCTATTTGTTGCAGGCGTTTACATACTTCTCATGCCTTTCATTCTCAAATGATGGAACCCATCATTGAGACCTTTATTAAATTTTTACACAAGATCAAACTAAATCCACCAAAAATTCCTTTTGTATCAAACGTCAGTGGTACTTGGATTACAGCAGCCCAAGCAACAGACCCTAATTATTGGGCAAAACATCTAAGACAGCCTATACGTTTTTCCTCGGGAATTGCTGAGTTAGCTAAAACACCCGAAACATTATTCTTGGAAGTCGGTCCTGGGCGGACATTAAGCACTTTTGTTAAACAGCATCAAAAAGAAGAATCTTTAGTGCTGACCTCGATCCGCCATCCTCGGGAACAGCAGTCTGATGTAGCATTTATACTTAATAATTTAGGTAAGCTGTGGCTAGTTGGGGTAGATGTAAAATGGTCTGGGTTTTACGCATCGGAGCGTCGTCATCGCATTCCTTTACCAACTTATCCTTTTGAACGCCAACCTTACTGGATTGAGGTTAACAAAAATGCTAATCTGGCTATGATGCGACAGCAATCGAAAGGTAAAAAGCCAGATATAGCTGATTGGTTCTACGTTCCTCGCTGGAAAGAATCTACGCCGCTTGAGCTTTTTCAAAAGAAACTGTTAGAACAAAAGTCATGTTGGTTAGTGTTTGTCGATACCTACGGAGTTGGAAAAGAAATTGCCGAGCGACTCGAACAACAGGGTCAGGATGTGATTGTTGTTAGAATCGCGGATAAATTTGCAAAACTTAGTGACACTCAGTATACAATTAATCCCCAACAAAGGGATGATTATGATGCCTTAATTCAAGCACTACAAGCACAGAATTGGACTCCCCAGGGAATTGTCCATTTTTGGAGCATAACTCCCAACTATGCTTTACCTAGTCAAGAGCTAGACAAAGAAGCGCAGTTAGGATTACGGTATAAATTTTTTGAAAATTGTCAAAATCTCGGTTTTTATAGTTTGCTGTTTTTGGCACAGGCTTTGGGACAGCAAAATATTATTGAGCCAATTAAACTGATGGTTATCACCAGTCATGTACATGATGTAACTGGTTCGGAAAATTTATATCCTGAGAAAGCAACCATATTAAGCCCTTGCCAAGTAATTCCCCAGGAATATCCCAATATTAGCTGCTATTGCTTTGATATAATGCTAGCAGATTCAGGACATAAGCTATCACAAAAGCATATTGATTACCTGCTTGCCGAATTTAGAACACAGCCAAATGACAATGTAATTGCTTATCGCGGTAATCATCGTTGGGTTCAAACATACGAGCCTATCTATTTAGATGAAAACGTTACTGGTAAAACTAGGTTAAGGAAAAAAGGAGTTTACTTTATCACTGGTGGACTTGGTGATGTTGGTTTAGTATTGGCAGAATATTTAGCTCACACTGTGCAGGCAAAATTGGTTCTCATAGGACGAAATGGTCTTCCCGAAAAAAACCAGTACACTCAATGGCTAGAAACTCACGATCGACAAGATAGTATTAGCTGCAAGATTCGTAAAGTACAAAAAATTGAAGCTTTCGGTGGTGAGGTACTAGTTATCAGTGCCGACGTGGCAAATGAACAACAAATGCACAATGCAATTGCGATCGCCACTAAGAAATTTGGTCGAATCAATGGTGTTATCCATGCAGCGGGAAATACCAAAGATGTACATTGCGCTATTAGCGAAACTACCACTGAAGTTGCACAGTCGCAATTTCATCCCAAAGTATATGGATTATTTGTGTTGGAAAAAGTCCTACAAGGACAAAAGCTAGATTTTTGTCAATTAACATCGTCCTTAGCAGCAGTGTTAGGAGGTTTAGGATTTATCTCTTATTCCGCAGCAAACATATTTATGGATGCTTTTGTTCGCAACTACAACCAAACAAGCTCTTGTCCTTGGAGCAGTATTAACTGGGATGATTGGGGAATCGAACATAAACAGCATAATATTGGTGTTATGGAAACTTTGTCTAAATATTCTATGGCATCAAAGGCTGGTACAGATTCATTTGAACGTCTATTATCCCTATATGAAGTTCCTCAAGTTATTGTCTCAGCTAGAGATTTGCAAGTAAGACTTGAGCAATGGATTAAGCTTGAGTCTTTAAGAAGTAGAGAATTGTCACAGAACGAAGATTTATTTACAAAACACCAAAGACCAAATTTACAAACAGCATACGTTCCTCCAAGAAATGAAATTGAACAAAAAATTGCCAGAATATGGCAAAAAAATCTTGGTGTAGGAGAGGTAGGAATTTACGATAACTTTTTTGAATTGGGAGGAAGTTCATTATTAGGAATTCAGATAATTTCCCACTTGCGCGAAACTTTCCAAATTAATTTGTCTATGCGTAGCCTGTTCGATCAACCCACTATCGCTGGTATGTCGAATTATATTGAAAATATCCGTGAGACAACCAAAAAGTTGCTAGATTTTTCTAGCTTTACTTCCTCTAAGAGAGAAGAAATTGAAATATGAAGGAATTTATCTACTTCATTTTTTGACTTTATATTTAAAAAGCTATTGACAGGGACTTCCTTTGTTGTATCGTCTAAGGGAGGAAATGATAATTATGAAAAGTATTGAAGAATTTTTGTTAGATATCTCCAGTCTAGATATAAAGCTTAAAATTGATGGCTCACGCCTATACTGTAACGCTCCTCAAGGATTACTTACACCTGAGTTGAGCGTTCAATTACGAGAACGTAAAACAGAAATACTTGAGTTTTTACATAATAATACTAATTTTGTTTCTAATTCCACTTACAGCCCTATAGTTCCTGTTCCTAGAGATACAAACTTACCCCTCTCTTTTGCGCAGCAGAGACTGTGGTTTCTGAATCAATTGGAGCCAAATAGTACCGCTTACAACTTTCCTATTTCTCTGCGTATTAGTGGTGCATTAAATGTGGCTGCATTGGAACAAAGTATTAACAAAATTGTGCAGCGTCACGAAACCTTGCGAACCACTTTTACAAGTGTAAATGGACACCCAGTTCAGGTTATCAATCCAACTTTTACTTTAAAGCTATCTATTGTGGACTTGCAAGAGTACCCCAAAAAACAGCAAGACGCTGAAGTTTTGCGGCTAGCTATTCAAGAAACCCAATTGCGTTTTAATTTAGCACAGGGACCTTTACTTAGAGCAACTATATTGCATTTATGCGAACAAGAATATGTGTTGTTATTTACCATGCATCATATTGTTTCTGATGGCTGGTCAATAGGGTTACTGGTTAAAGAAGTAACAGCACATTACAAAGCTTTCTGCAAAGGAAAACCTTCCCCACTTGCGGATCTACCCATACAGTATGCGGACTTCGCTGTTTGGCAACGGCAATGGTTGCAAGGTGAAGTTCTAAAATCTCAAATTTCTTATTGGCGAAAACAGTTAGCGGACGCACCGAGAGTACTAGATTTACCTACAGACTACCCAAGGGCGGCTATCCGCAAATTCCAAGGTGCAACCTATTCATTTGAGCTATCTGAAAAACTATCTGTAGCGCTAAATACATTAAGCCAGCAGCAAAAAAGTAGTTTATTTATGACTTTGCTGGCATCCTTCCAAATCTTGCTATGGCGTTACACGGGTAGCGAAGATATCGTGGTTGGTTCGCCCATTGCCAACCGCAACCGGGACGAGATCAAAGAGCTAATTGGTTTTTTTCTCAATACTTTGGTGTTGCGAACTAATTTAGCAGGGAATCCCAGCTTTGAAGAATTACTTTTTCGCGTGCGAGAAATGACATTGGGAGCTTACGCACATGAGGATTTGCCTTTTGAATTCTTGGTAGATGAACTACAACCACAACGAAGTTTAAGCTATACACCACTATTCCAAGTAGGCTTTGTACTTCAAAATGCACCTGTTTCGACTTTTGAGTTGCCTGGTTTAACTTTAAACTCCTTATCAATTCCAAATACTAATGCCGATTTTGACTTAAATTTGGACATCACAGAAAGAATAAATCAAATATATTGTAACTTACATTACAATGCTAATTTATTCGAGGCAAGTACTATCGAGCGGATGGCTGGACATTTCCAGACTTTACTTGAAGCAATTGTTACTAATCCACAGCAGCGTTTGTCGGAGTTACCACTATTAACCGAATCTGAACAGGATCAATTGTTGCGGGAGTGGAATAATACAGAAGCTGAATATCCCCTTCTATGCGTACATGAATTATTTGAAGCGCAGGTAGAAAAAACGCCTCTATCAGTGGCTGTTGTATTTGAAGACCAACAATTAACCTACCGTGAATTAAACATCAAAGCCAATCAATTAGCACATCACTTGCGCTCATTGGGAGTAAAACCAGAGGTATTGGTGGGAATTTGTGTAGAGCGCTCCCTGGATATGGTTATCGGACTTTTAGCCATTCTCAAGGCGGGTGGTGCATATGTACCTTTAGATCCTAGCTATCCCCAAGAACGCATAGCTTTTATACTAGAAGAGACTCAAGCCCCAGTGTTGCTGACTCAAGCTTCGCCTATGGAGACAATTCCGCAACACCAAGGTCAGGTAGTATGTTTAGATACCGACTGGCATTTTATCGCTCAACAAAGCCAAGATAATTTATTTTCAGAACTAACTCCAGAGAATTTAGCTTATATAATTTATACTTCTGGTTCCACGGGTAAACCAAAAGGTGTGCAAATTCCCCACATTGCTCTGAGTAACTTTTTGCACTCCATGAAGCAAGCTCCGGGGTTAACAAATGAAGATATCTTGCTCGCAGTCACTACTTATTCCTTTGATATTGCGGCATTAGAACTGTTCCTACCAATTATAGTAGGCGCTCGGGTAGTAATTGCGAATCGGGAAATTGTCTCCGATGGAATGCAGTTGTCAGCAAAACTGATGGATTCAAAAGCTACAGTGATGCAAGCCACACCAGCAACATGGCAGTTGCTTTTGGCAGCAGGTTGGAATGGTAATCGTCAATTAAAAATTCTCTGTGGTGGCGAAGCTTTACCTGCTCCCACTGCGAGTAAACTATTAGAGCGGTGTGATAGTCTGTGGAATATGTATGGTCCCACAGAAACAACTATTTGGTCGGCAGCATCCCAGGTGAAAACCGATAGTCGGTTGGTAACAATTAGTCAGCCAATAGCAAACACGCAGTTATACATATTAGATAAATATAACCAGTTAGTTCCTGTCGGTGTAGTCGGCGAATTACATATAGGGGGGAATGGATTGTCGCGTGGGTATTTTCTCCGTGCCGACATCACAGCAGAAAAATTTATTTCTCATCCCTACGCTAAAAATATCGGGGAACGATTGTACAAAACTGGAGACTTAGCCCGTTATCTACCCAATGGAGAAATTGAGTACATTGGTCGTGTTGACTACCAGGTAAAATTACGTGGTTTCCGAATTGAACTGGGAGAAATTGAGGCTGTAATCAATCAATTCCCTGGTGTTCGAGAGAGCGTGGTTGTATTACGAGAAGATAGAATCAATTCTCAAACTTTGGTAGCCTATCTAGTGCCACAAGTTCACCAAATGGTAGTATTTAGGGAACTGCAAGAATTCTTAGGGTTAAAATTACCTAATTATATGATACCGGGGGCTTTTGTCACCTTGGAGAGCTTACCACTCACACCCAATGGTAAAATTGACCGCAAAGCTCTACCTAAACCCGATCTAACACTGAAATCATCAGCTAATAATCTTCCAAGTACACCGATTGAGAACTTATTAGCGGGTATTTGGACGGAAGTACTGGGAATCGATGGAATCGGTGTCGATCAAAATTTCTTTGATTTGGGAGGACATTCTTTAATTGCAACCCGTGTGATTTCGCAAATTCGCCAAGTGTTTCAAGTCGAGTTAGCTTTACGTTGTTTGTTTGAAAAACCAACTATTGCTCAATTAGCAGAAGAAATAGAGAAAGCGATTCAGGTTGGGTTGGGAACTGAAAAATTAGATATTGAACGGATTGAGCGATCGCCAGGGCTATCTTCATCCTTGCAATTACCGCTATCATTTGCTCAACAACGATTATGGTTTCTCGATCAATTAGAGCCAAACAACCCGAACTATAATATTTTTCATGGGGTACGTATTCAGGGCTTGCTAAATATGGCAGCACTAAAACAGAGTTTCGAGGCAATTGTGCAACGTCACGAAGCTTTGCGAACCAGCTTTCAAACCGTTGATAGTCAACCAATACAGATTATTGTTCCTAACCTCGACTTTTCGATTCCAATTATTGATTTAAGCGAATACTCTCAAGAGCAACAAGAACAAGAGATTCATCGGTTAGCTAAACAAGAAGTACAAAAACCATTTGACTTAAGCCAATGTCCTTTACTTCGGGTGACTGCATTAAAACTGGACATCCAAGAACATATCATACTACTGAGTATGCACCACATTGTCTCGGATGCTTGGTCAATGGGAATATTAGTCGAGGAATTAACAACACTCTACCCAAGTTTTTGTACTGGTAAACCTCTGCCCCTTGCCGAATTACCTATCCAGTATGGGGATTTTGCTGTTTGGCAGCGTCAATGGTTACAAAAAGATGTATTACAAACCCACCTTGATTATTGGCAGCAGCAACTGGGTAATATACATCCTCGATTAGCATTGCCTAAATCCTCAAAGCATTCAAGTCTTGAATCCAATCAAGGAGCAAGGGAGTTATTTAGCTTCTCCAAAGATATAAGTGAAGCACTCGATGGGCTTAGTCGTCAGCAAGGGGTAACTTTATTTATGACATTGCTAGCAGCTTTCCAAGTGTTGCTTCATTGCTTTACAGGTACTCCAGACATTAGAGTTGGTTCACCCATTGCCAACCGCAACCGAGTTGAGATTGAATCATTAATTGGCTTCTTTGTCAATACCTTGGTATTACGCATCGATTTATCAGGTAATCCAAGTTTCTCAGAATTATTGATGCGATCGCGGCGAGTGACAATGGATGCTTATGCACACCAAGACATACCTTTTGAAAAGCTGGTAGAAGAACTACAACCAGAAAGAAATTTAAATCATAATCCATTATATCAAGCATGGTTTGTCCTCCAAAATATTCCCATGCCACAGTTAGAATTACCAGGTTTAAATATCAGTTCATTTGAGATTGAAACTAATATCGTTCGACATGATTTACTCCTGGAAATTGACCAAAATTCCCAAGGGCTAAATGGTAGGTTTGAGTATAAAACTGATTTATTTGATAAAAATAGTATTTCTCGGTTAATCGAACATTTTGAAAAAATTATCCGTTGTGTTATAGCTGAGCCCGAGATAAAAGTCAATGAACTAGCAAAAATACTTAATCAATCCGATCGCGAACGGCAGGAACTACAAAAAC
>JBCBQE010000314.1:0-7409 GCA_039820385.1 Cyanobacteria bacterium J06635_10 | reverse complement strand
GGAAGTCGTAAACGTTCAAAAATTGGTGGTACAATCAGAATTACTAGTAAAAGAATAGTAAAAGCAACTATAGGACTCTTTGGAAGGGCTTGTAATATTTGTTCCATAATTGGATAATTTTATGTTTTCATGTCCGTTTAAATAGCTGTCGTTGCAAACCTTTGGGCATGGGAAATGGTGTACATTTCACGTAGTAAAACTTGCTGCTGATAACTGCATGGGTTATTTGTCGGACATCATATCAATCATCAATCTCAACAACAAATATTTGATAATATATTAACTGTTTTAATAAAATTTAGTAGAAAAACCTAATTATTTGTTGTTCATCTATAACTATTTCTATAGTTTTCTTGAATATTTTTTATCTCAATTCCGGCTAATTACTTACTATATAACCCCAGAGCTATCATAATTCCTTATTACCCATTACTCAGCCTTACAGATATGATAAGTTTCTAACCTGATATCTTGCACCATTCTCAATAACCGCCTGGGAATGAATTCCCAGGCTAATAGGCAAAGTCTGATAAATCAGACTCGGTAAGTTTTTCAGTACGTTTTAACGTACTTTATATGTAGCCAAGATTCATTTCTCTGTTCGATGCGCCTCCGGCTTACAAGGCGTAATTTCGGGCTTAACGACAATGGTGCAAGATGTGAATAACCGGACATGATATTATTCCCTATTGCCTACCTCAACGAATAATTATGGCGCTCGCCGCACATTACTCCCTTCCCGGTACAAGATTACTATCAGGAATTGAGGGAGGGAGTGAGGGAGTAGGGTGCGTTTTATAAGAAATCTTAGAGCGTGATAGAAGTAATCAAATCGGATTGCTATACAAATAAAGTCACCACTAGTGGTGACTTTACTGTTTTTTATAAGGCAGAAGCGTAAAACCCAGCGGCTATGCCCTAAGTCCCTCCGGGACGACCTTCGGTAAGCGTCAGGTAACAGGACTCGACGTGGCTTGTACCGCACTAAGAAAGGATATTTGGTAAACGCGGATCTTAACGGAAGCGCTAACATCCTGCGTAAAGTAAGCAGAAACTTAGGCTTAGACTTAAGCAGACTGACTAGGCGGACTTTGACAACCGCAGCTAGAGTTAAGCTATGGCACGGGTCGAGTCAGACCGGAGGCGGAGCGTCTCCGGCTCCGCCCCTCTGTGTAGGACTTCTCTGTAAGCAAAAGAATCCCAGCATTTTAGCTTATGGGAATGCTGGGAGTGTCAATATTTACAAGGAGATTGAATCTTTAGCTAGAGGCATCTGCTTGTTCTACACTATCTTTAACTGGATCTTTAAAAGCAAACCTTAAAAATGGTGGTGCTAAAAAGGTTGTTAAAATTACCATAATGATGATTGCTGCTTGCAAAGGCTTATCAAGTGCGCCGCTAGCTGCACCAATACCAGCAAATACCAGTCCAACTTCACCCCGTGGAATCATTCCCACACCGATCGCTAAGCGATTAATTCCGGGCTTACCAAAGACTGCCCAACCTGTAATTACTTTACCGATAATCGCAACTGCAATCAAGAAGACAGCCAGTACTAAACCTTGCCGATTTTCGGGAACTACAGGATTAAGAACGCTTAAATCAACTCTGGCTCCTACTGTTACGAAGAAAATTGGAACCAAGATATCTGCAATCGGAATCACCTGCTCGTCTAATTCATTGCGTTTATCGGTTTCATCCAAAACCAAACCAGCTGCAAAAGCACCCAAGATTGCTTCTAAGTGGATTGCAGTAGCAAGAAAAGACATTAATAATGCAAAGATAAATGCCGGAATTACGATGTTGCCTCTGGTTTTAAATAATTCAGCAGTAAAAACGAAGGTTTTATTGAAGAATTTACCCAGTAAAATCGAACCGACTAGAAAAACAGTAGCGCTGATAATCAGATAAACTACATTGAAAATATCAACTTCGCCAGTTTTCGCCAAACTTGCAACTACCGCTAGTACGATAATACCCAAAACATCATCAATTACCGCCGCACCAACAATGATTTGCCCTTCTGCTGATTTAAGATGTCCTAACTCAGATAGAACTTTTGAGGTGATACCAATACTAGTTGCAGTTAGAGCCGCACCTGCAAAAATCGCCGGAATTGTGGAAACGTTAAAGAAAAACATCAAACCCGCAGTACCGGCAACAAAGGGAGCAACTACTCCAACTACCGCCACTATTGCAGCTTGATAACCTACTTTTTGCAGTTCCCTTAAATCTGATTCCAAACCAATTTCAAACAGCAGAACAATTACACCTAATTCCGCCAAAATTGAAATTGCTTCACTTTGACTTTCAAAAATTGACGTTACGGCTTCTGGACTTATATCGTCAAAAAATTGCAAAGCAGTCATCAACAAGGAGTCGGAAGCAGTAGCACCGCTTTCGGGAAACACTAACAAATTTAGCGCTGAAGCACCAACAACAACACCACCAACTAATTCACCTAAAACTGGGGGAAAATCCAACATTCTGGACAATTCGCCACCTAGTTTACTTGCAAGATAAACTACAACTAAACTCAGTAGTACCCCTGCAAGGACTATTGGTGCATTTTCAGCTTCGGCTGTTGCTAGCAAGCAGTTGCTTGGCAAAAGCAATTCTAATGGATAATTCATCGACGTATTAATTATTCTCAGAGTGAAAGGTTTCTTGTCCTACAGAGTCTATCAGAATTTCTTCGGAACGATCGCCAGTTTTAGGCCGCTATAAGGAGTTATATCAGTTATCCCAATTTCTACGATCGTATAACTTCTATAACTGATGTATTATTATATGGTAATTATCGGATAAACCGTGGGTTATTTCCGGTAATAACTTCTTACTTCTACGGGAGCATAGGAGCTGTTATCCCTCGGTAAGCTTAGACGCTACATCCTAACGCCATCAAGTTAATAGCTGCGTTCAAATCTCTATCCAAGCTAAAACCACAATTGTCACATTCAAAAATTCGTTCTGACAAGGTAATAACTTCTCTTTTATGTCCGCAATTACTACAAGTTTTAGAACTTGGATAGAATCGATCAGCTATTATTAAGGTACTACTAAATTTTTTACATTTGTACTCAATTTGCCGCTTAAACTCATAAAAATTACAATCAGATATTGATTGGGATAATTTATGGTTTTTTACCATTCCAGACACATTTAAATCTTCTACTACTATTTTGGCGTGGTTTTTGCTTAAGTATGTAGTTATTTTATGAAGAGTATCATTTCTGAGGTTGGCTATATGAGCATGTAATTTGGCTAGCTGATTTTTGGTTTTATTTCGATTGTTACTACCTTTTGCTTTACGACATAACTTTTTAGATAAACGTTGTAATTTTGATAGCTGATTTTTATAGTGTTTAGGATTAGGAAATACTACCCCAGTGCTTAGAGTAGCAATAGTTTTTACCCCTAAATCAACACCTAAAACATCATATTGCTTAATTGTTGCTTGACGGGTACCCTGCCAAATCTTTTTCTTATAAAAAAATTTGGCAGGGAGCCCTTGACTGTCTACTTCATAAGCAAAGGCTATAAACCAATCATTTGCTATTCTCGAAATAGTTATGTATTTAGTCGTTGTATGAGGTAAACCTTTACCACCAACATTTATCGGTTTTCCACTTGCATCAATAGTAAAACTATCTTGTCTACCTTTTTTTTTAAATCTTGGAAAGTCGTCCAACTTCCGAAAATATCTCTCAAAAGCTTTTCCTAAATTATCAAATGCATATTGGGTTATCTTTTGACAGATTCCTTTTTCTTTAATCCATGTGTATTCTGGTAAAACATAGTTATTAAAGAACTTTTTGAGGATAAATTTATTTGGCTTTAATCCACTTTTATATATATCATTCCAAGCTGCCAAACCCCAGTTATAAGTAAACCGAGCAATACCCGCGTGTTTACTCATTATTACTTTTTGCTCACTAGTTAAATTTAACTTGGTTTTGATAGATAAAAGCATGAATACCACCAATTATCCAACAATACTATACGAAGCATGAGTATATACCTATCTCTAAGTGAGATACAAAAAAAGTAATAGAATCCTGTGATAGATTTTTTAGAGGAGAAATAGCCGGAAATTACCGGTTATTCAGCCTCTTATCATTAACTCCTTCAATTTCTACAATTCTGTAACTTTCGTAACCGACTACTTCAAGTTAAGTATTTACGATCCAAGTGCTGTTTCGTTAAACCCAGTTGTAGGATAGTCGGTGGAAATATCATCGCCGCTATAGCTTACTAAGTTAACCCCTTGTCTTAATGCTTCCACGCGATCCATGAGTATATTGCTCGGAGGTAACATATCCAGGATTCCTAATTTTTGTAGTCTTTGCTTAGTTTTACCTGTAGCACCGACTATAAATACATGACGACCTTTATCAACCGCGTCTTTGATCGCATTCTCAAGCGCTAAAGAAGATGTTACACCGATGTGTGGAACTTCTGTAATGTCTAAAATCAACACATCGTGGTCTTTCATCGCGGTTTGTTCGCGGGATATAGCTTTGGAAACTCCAAATATCATCGGCCCTTCGAGGTGGAACAGTAAGACCCGATTATTAGCTTTATCTAATAAATCTTTTTCTACGTCGCTTAATATTATCGCATCATCTGCGTCGGAAATTGTCTTCACGTCTTCCGAACGAAGATTGCTTAAACGTTCGATAGTCAAGATATTAGCAACGAATACCCCTACACCAACTGCCACAATTAAGTCAACAAATACAGTCAGGATTATTACGCTGTACATAATCAAGGCTGCTTTCGGAGATACCTTGTGAGCGCGTTTGAGGAAGCTCCAGTCGATGATGTCTATACCTACTTTCAGCGCAATTCCCGCTAATACCGCTTTGGGAATTACAGAAGTTAAAGGTGCAGCCCATAAAACTACGACTAATAAAATTAAGGCGCGAGTTAAGCCAGAAACCGCCGTGCGAGCACCTGTTTGAATGTTAACTACCGTTCCCATCGTCGCACCAGCACCAGGCAAACCACCAAACAATCCAGAGACGATATTACCTATACCTTGACCGATTAATTCTTTGTTTGAATCATGAGTCGTGCGTGTCAAACTATCAGCAACTACTGATGTCAGCAAGGCATCAATACAACCCAACATACCCAAAACCAAAGCATCGATCAGCATGGTTTGGAATTGTGCTGCACTAAATACAGGCATTCTGAATTCAGGTAAACCTGTTGCAAATTCCCCAATTAGACGGATATCAGCATTACTTAATAAAAAGTAGGAAATAGCCGTTCCTATTACCAAGGCCGATAACTGCGGCGGAATAATCTTATTTATCTTCTTGGGAGAAAGTACAAGAATGGCGATCGTCAACGCAGCCAAAACTGTTTCCATTGGCTGAATATTTCCTATCAGGTTCGGTATATTTTGTACCGTACCAAGAACGCCTCCTTTAGGACTCGCTTGCCCTAAAAACGGTGCGGTTTGCAAAATCACCAAGATTACTCCAATTCCCGACATAAAACCGGAAACCACGGTGTAAGGCATTAAAGTCACGTATCTTCCTAACTTCAATGCACCAAGGACAATTTGAATTATCCCAGCCATTACTACTACGGTAAAAGCCATTGCTAACCCGTTTTCTGGATTCGCTGCTGTCAGGTTCGCAATTACCGCTGTCATTACCACAGTCATTGGCCCGGTGGGTTCCGATATTAATGTCGGAGTTCCGCCAAATAATGCTGCAAAAAAGCCCACTAAAACAGCACCATAAAGACCTGCTGCTGGCCCTGCACCCGATGCAACACCGAAAGCCAGCGCCATCGGTAAAGCAATAATTGCAGCAGTCATACCACCGAATATGTCACCGCGTAGGTTTCTAAAATGGATCCGATTGGTTATTTGCATTCTGATAACACCATGTTTTTAATCGTAATTGTTTGATTTTGATTATTTGAACTTCTCATCTTTGATTTAGGCAAAACTTTCCCTAGCCTGCTCAAACATCAAAGTAAGTCAGACGATGATAAAAAGTATTATTGATAATCAGTTATTCAATTAGCAAAAAATTTGCAGATAACCCCATCCAATAGTAAATATCATCTTTGTTTATAAAAAATACTATCCAAAGGATGATTTTTTTATGATTTTATTTTGAGACTTGACCAATATACAGCAAATTGCATTGCTATTAAGTCTAAACCAATCATAGATAGTCATCTTTATGCTTTTTTAATGATTAGCATAGATTAATATCTATGAAATTGTCCTGTCCTATAAACAATAATACAATGTATGTGTAAAAAGTAAATAAGTAAGGCTTTAAGATTGCGAATAAAGATTGAAATTTTGACTTATTTTAGTATTTCCAGCAAAAAATATTCGCCGCAGTTAGTGCGGTGAATCAGCTAGGGATATTCCTACTTTATCCTCTATAAAGCTGTTGTTGCAAGGTTTGACGCATCACATCCACGGGAACGCTTTCTCGTTGCAGCCAGATTTTTAAAGCGGCAGCACCTTGTTGAACTAACATTTCCAAACCATCAATCGCGGTTGCATCATAAGCAGCGGCGTATTGTAAAAATTTTGTCGGGCTAGGGGTATATATTAAATCGTAAGCAATTGCACCTTTTGGTAGATGCGCAAATAATTCTCTATCCAATGGTGAATTTTCAAGATTGGGATACATCCCTATGGGGGTTGTGTTAATTAATAAGTTGGCATTTTTAATTATTTGTGGTAAAGAATCCCATTGATGAATTTGTAAATTTACTTGCCATGGGGAATCTTTCCAACTGTCGCGAAATTCTGACAATTTCTGTAAATTGCGTCCCACCACATGGATAGAAGCACAACCCAATTGAGCACAACCTGCGACAACCGCTCTAGCAGCACCACCATTACCTAAAACTACCGCTGCTATTTGACTCCAATCTTCTCCTCGCGATCGCAAGGGTGCAATAAATCCTTCTACATCGGTATTTGTACCTATCCATCTATCATCTTGGCGAATAACTGTATTAACTGCACCTACAGCTTGGGCAATTGGTTCAATTTGTGATAATAACGGTATTATCACTTGTTTGTGAGGAATTGTAGCGTTAAATCCCACAACACCAATGGCTGCAAAACCATCGAGGGCTTTGGCTAAATTTTGTGGTTCAATGGGGAAGGGAAGATAAACATAATTTAGTCCTAACTTTGCTAAAGCGGCATTATGCATTAATGGCGAAAGGGAATGTTCTACCGGATGTCCGATGACTCCCAGTAGTTTAGTTGTACCTGTAATCATCAGTTGTTGGTGGTTTTGTTGTTAGTTATTATTTACTCATAAAAAGTTGTCCTAAAGCCCTATCAATTTAGGTTTAATTGTTCTAGTTGGGATTCAAGGCTGGAGGATTTTAACTTTATCAAGCTAAAGTTAAAA
>JBCBQE010000313.1:0-7429 GCA_039820385.1 Cyanobacteria bacterium J06635_10 | reverse complement strand
GTCTGCTTTTGACTTGTATTGGAATACTCACATAATAGAAGGAAAAGCATCAAAAAAATCATACACAAAACTGTATGATTTTTCCTATATTTTATGCAAGCATAAACAAAACTAAGGTCTTGAAAAAGGCTTCTAAGAAAAAGCAATTATATATAAAAATCAACAAAATGTCTAACAAGTTCCAAGATATCAAAGCAATTCCTCCCTTAGAGGAACTATACGATCGAACTGATGTCAATTCTAGTATGGAAGATCCTTTGCTATATCTTGCTTGTGCTCTAAATCAGTTGGCACTGAGGGCTATAGAGATGAATATCATGCTTGAAAAAATGAAGCGCTCTTTATATTGAACTTCTACGAACACTAGCTTAATTTTAGGTGGGTTTGCTCTGCCTGTCTTCCCCCTATCATATCTTTTCCGGTTGCTTTGGTTTTATAAAAAAATCACAAAAAAACTCTGCGTGCCTCCGCGTGCATCTCAGCGGCTCTCTGCGTTGAAAATATATAATACCGATACCAACGGATTCGATATCACTCAATTCAGTAATCTTCTAACAAGACAGGAAGGTTTGTAACCAATACTTTAGCCCCTATTTTAACGACTTAAATCCTGATTACAAACCCGCTCAAAATCAATGCGATTAAACACTAAATATTATCATTCATTGCCAAGGTTTAAAACCATTTTCTGTATTGGTAAGTCTTGGGATTAAATCGGGATATTGACGGCGAAGAATTGTGACGAAAGAGTTATTTTCAATCCAATCTAAACCGAATTTTGTGTAAATTTCTGCTCTATAATCTTCGGTAAAAAATCTGTCGCTCTTCAGTCTCCTCGAAGCCATCAAAATAAATACACGAAAAGCAGTATCGCTAAATCCAAAACCTTCTGGTAAATCTTCAGCGAACAAACCCACCATTAAATCCACGCTATCAATATCGTTATTATAAACTTCCCGTAATTCCTTCGCCCATTGTGGATTGCTGGTAATTTCTTCAAAGGATTTTACTCTACCCGTTCCCAATATTTCTCGGAAACGATTGTAACGAGGAAGCCCTCTCTCGCGATCGCGGAGAATATCAACAGCAGCTAAATCAAAAATTTGACCGTTCTCGTGATTGAGTTCTCGTAAAAAAGCGGGATAATTATGTAATGTAATCGCACCGGGATAAGTAACTCCAAAAGAATAAAATAAATCCGGCATTCCTATTTCTTCAACTAAGGAACGAGTCTCTCGATTAAATGCGGCTTTGAAGTCTTTTTTACCTACTAATTGTCTTGTTTCATGGTCATAAAATTCCAATTCATCAGGTATCAAAGGATGCATCCGATATACAGAAACAAATTCTTCTGTTAAATAATAAGGAGCAGTATGGTGGTCGGTTTTTGACCCCATAATTCCACTTAAAATTTCGCTATTACCAAAACGTCCAAAAATCCTTTTAATATCCTTACCTAATAATCCATACCAATTTGCATTCAAAGCAATATCGGTAGCTGCTAGGGGTAAAATTGCAGGAGTCCATTCAACGGTGTGAATTTTCGCCATTAAGGCAGCGTTGATTAATCGAGCATGGTTGAAAAGGTTTTCGTCTGTCCAATCGGGATAAATTTGTTTGAGATGGTCGCAGATGGTGTTGTGTTCTCTGACGAACAATGTATGCAACATACTCAAACCAACCCACCAGTTACTCGAAACCCCCACATCGTCAACTCCTGTTTCTGGATTCAGGGGTAACAAACCATCTTCACCAATAATCATCTTCCCATCTACATGGGAGCGGAGTTTATCGATAATCTCTTGATTGCTACCGTAAACCTGGGAACCATCCCACCAATGAGTCTCTTTATTAATAAAGGTCGCTGGATTTGTATTATCATCATTGCGACTGGGATCTTTTAAAGTCTTGTCTATTTCTAATGAACCGTATTTTTCTTTCCAAGAATCATCTTCTTCCAGAGGAATATTAAATTTGTTATCCGGTTGATTATCCCCATGAGAAAACCAATCATGGGTTTGAAACTGAATCCATGAAGCAGCATGAAGATTCAAAATTGTTGCGGGACGAAATTCATCTCGAGCTAACAATAATTTACTAACCTGTCGCGGGTTAGGTTCCAGTAAATTTTGTTCATCAACCTTTGCATCGCTCAACGGTACATTACGTCCAAATCTAGTACCAGCCATCCCCATTTCTGGATGTTCCAGGTCATTAAAACTACCGTCAGCCATTCTCGCTACTAAATGTTTATCATCTGGAGATGGAACGGGTGATGGTAATTTGTTTTTATCAGCTATTTGTGATGTATCGTGAAGATTATTTTTACGTAACTTATTACGGAAACTTACCAATCTCAACAATGCAAAAGGAGTAGGTAATTTATGCCAAGGTCTTCCAAACATATTATTACTTGTTAGTTATTAGTTGTTAGTTATTAGTGATAACAGAATCAGTGTGATTACAGAACAACAATTAGCCTTTCACTGTTAATTGTTCATTGTTCACTGTTCATTGTTAATTGTTCACTGTTCATTGTTCATTGTTTCAACTCTTGTTGTAAATCACTCATAAATTGCATAAAGAAATCTTTGAAAACGCAAACTCTTTCATCACTTCCAGTTGCAAAAGTAAAAGATATATCGTGAGTTTGTTTTGCAGCTTCACCAATTTTGAATATCACTACTGTCTTTCCAGGAATTGTAGGAGACGATAACAAACCATCAAAAGTAGAAGATTTGACTGCTATTCTAGGAACTTGAGGAGTCAGAGGATTAGAGGTAAATATTTCTTCTACTGATTTATCGAGATTCTCATTTAGTTTTCTCAATCCTCCTGCTGTTGCTTGGACAACTTCTCCGATATTATGTCCCACATCTAATAGATGAACATCTGGAGACAGGTTTTTTTGACAATAATCCATAATTTGCTGCTGCGATTTTCTCCCACGACTATATTTCCAGGGAACCAACGCTTCACTAAATTTCTGTACGGTATATTTCGCAGTTTTGGTAATTTCTACAGGAATTTCTTTGTCAAAAAATCTTTTATTAACTATTTGAACCATTTCATGAGCTAAAACTTCGTCGTCAGCATTTGTTCGCAAAAGTTCCGCTATTCTTTTCACGTCTTCAAGGCTATAACTTGTAGCTACTTTCTCTTCAAGATAGTTACGTCTTGGTTGATAAGTTGGGTTAGAAGTGGATTCAAAAGGACAAAACCATAAGTCCCGTTTATCGTCGTAAAATTTTGTTGCTCGAAAATAAACTTTTACCCACCAAGGTAAAGATTTGGTGTCATAAGCGTGCAAACGGTCAATATCTCCAGAATTCTCGACTTTTTTAATCTGTTCTGCATCTGAGATAATTACCACATCCAATAAAAAGGGAATTTTTATCCTTCGAGGTTTCGCAACAGTTTTCACATCATTTAACATTTGTGTTTCCTCCTCTCTAGTGCCGCTTTGCGAAATTCAAAAGTCAAAACAGACTATAACCCAGGTGAAAAAATCAGAGGTTGGTTATCAAACTCTCCCGGGGAAATACTTTGTCCTGTTTATTATATTGATGACCAAAACGGAAATTTATACAGTGAATCTGAATATTTTTCCAGGTTCTAATTCAAAAAACCTGTATACAGCAACTATTTTGCAAAAATTTCAATGACTTTTACTACTACAATGAGTTTCAACATTTTCTTTATAATTTATTGATAGTTGTTACTAAACTTTATTAATTAGTTTGAAATTCATAAATTCAATCTTTGTCAAGCATCTTAAGTTACAAATCACTTTTTTTTACAATAGTTTACATAAGTTGTATTATTTACTGGATTTAAGATCCCATGAAGATTGGATGTGAAAAAATGTAACAAATACATTCGGTAACAGAATATTTAGCTGAATCTAATCGTATTTACCTTTTATAGATTTCAAGGGTTGGTTTAAAATTGCTTTGATTTTGTAATTTCCAAATTTAATTAACAATTACGAATGAAAAAGTCACGAACTCTAATTGCGATCGCCTTACCCGTGTTGGCATTGTTAATAATCGTACAACCCCTTGGACGTTTACTACTGAGTCCCTTGGAATGCCAGTTAAAAAGATGGCAATTATCAACATCACTTCCTAGTTTAAAACCGGACGTATCTAATCAAAAGTCAACAACACCAGCATTGATTGCGATTAACAAACCACTTTTTCCCTGTTGTGAAGGGGATACATCTTGCTTGGATAAACAAATATGGGGAGAAAACGATCGCCAACCTGATAAAAAAATTCTTTTGAGTTCTTTGGATAATAGTTTGGGATATTTACAAACCCCAACTGCTGAAGCTGCATATAGAAGATATCAAAATCGAGTACCTGGAATTACCAGAGAAAGGGTAATTAAGAGTTTACAACGGTTTCGTCAATTGCTGCTTGAATCTAAAACCGCGGCAGAATTAAATCAAGCTATTGTCAAAGAGTTTGAGTTTTATCAATCAGTGGGACACGATAAAAATGGAAAAGTCTTATTTACTGCTTATTTTGAGCCGCTTTATGTCGCCAGTCGTTTCCCTACACCAGAATACCGCTATCCAATTTATAGTTTACCGCCAGATTTAGACGATTGGGAAAGACCGCATCCTACACGTTTGGGTTTAGAAGGTGCTGATGGTTTGCAAGGTAGCAAAGGTAAATTAAAGGGATTGGAGTTATTTTGGTTTAATTCTCGCCTTGAACCTTACATGATTCACATTCAAGGCTCCGCTAGACTACGATTACTCGATGGCACTCAAACAACCGTCGGTTATGCCGGAAATGTTCGTCATAATTACAAGAGCATTGGCAAAGCCTTAATCGACGATGGTGAATTACCATCAACCGGTGTGACAATGCCGACAATCTTAGAATACTTTGACAAGTACCCTGAAAAATTAGATGTTTACCTTCCCCGCGATCCCAGTTTTGTATTTTTCCGGGAAACTAAAGGTGCGCCAGCCCAAGGCTCCATCCAAGTAGGGTTGAGTGCTGAACGTTCAATTGCTACAGACAAATCCTTAATGCCTTCTGGAGCTTTAGCCTTGATACGCGGTCATTTCCCCTTTGCAACAGACAACGGTGATATGGAACATCGTACCGTAAGTCGTTATGTTTTAGACCAAGATGCCGGGGGTGCCATCAAAGGTGCGGGTAGAGTTGATTACTTCCTAGGTACTGGAAAAATTGCTGGCGATCGCGCTGGGGTTACAGTCAGTAATGGACAACTTTATTATCTGTTAATTAAGAACAAATAATGATAAATCATCTACTCTTAGATAGATTTTTTTATCTTGTTTATGTTAATTGCTTATAATATTTATAAGTTTAGTTTTGTTGCATTAAAATTTACATGAATTATGTAATATAACTTCACAGAATATTTAATATAAATCATAAGAATGCCCGGGCGTAGCAATGTCGAACCAGGATTTATATGTATCGTTGTAAAGGCTTTTTAAAGAGGTTGGGGATGAAATAGCTGATTATTAGCCTCTCTTTTTCAAGAAGTTGGAGGAATAAACACCTTCAAATACTTTGTTGAAATACTTGCGATCGTTTAAACCACTTTTAAAATCAATTGTACGGGAAAATATGGAACTAATTAATTTATTTGTCGTCAAACAAAAAAGTGTTGTTAACCCTATTCACAAGCTAAAAATTTTGTCAATAGCTTCATGTTAAAACTTGCTTGTGCTCGTAGAAATACTTTTTTGCTAAATAATTTGTACAAATCAGAAAAAGAAGATAAGTGGTTTGTATATACAACTATTAATGCTGTAAAGCGTGAGATAGTACGCTCAACATCTCATTAAATTAAAGATATAACGTTTTATTGGGGAGATTAAAAGTGATTCGGATTTTAGTTGATGCTGACCTAATTTTGGAGGCTTTAATGAATCGCAATACCGTAACAGATGTTAGAGAGTTGCTAGATAAAGTAAACCCTTGGATTCAGATGTATATAACAGACGTTGGATGGCAAAAAATTTACACATATCTCAGTCATTTACAAAATACGAAAATTGCAGAAATGGTTATTAATTGGTTGCAAGACAAGATTCAAATTTGCTCTGTTAACCAAAGTATTTTACAGCAAGCGCGTTCATCACCCATTAAAGATTTTGAATCCGCTGTGGAAATTATCTGCGCTAACTATCAAAAACTAGATGCTATTGTTACTCACAAACGTGATGACTTTGCGGAAGCATCAGATAAATTTTGGGTTTGGTCTATGGCAGAATTATGGATACGTGCTTATTTAGAAAGTCAACTACAAACTGAGCAGTATATTTAGTTTCTTGTTGCATACTAGTATAAGTTCAGATGGATTTTTTTCAAGTGTTCCAAGCGAATAGTTGCTTTTTCAATTTGAAGACGGCAACAGTGTTAAATTACCCTCCATGATTTGAAGAATGAGTTTCTAAAATTTGTGTTTCTTTGCGTAAACGAACCATTCCCAGTTTGTGGTATTCTGTTCGCCCAGGTTGAAAAATAACACTTAGGTAAATCGTGACATTGGAAGCATCTAAAGTAGTCACCTCTTGCCATCAGATTAAAACCTTGGGAACATAATTAAGCGAGTAAACGTTAGGATAATTAAAATTATTCGAGTTGTTATTCGTATTGTTAACAGGTAACTATGGATTAGATTTAAGTTCGGTAGGTCTAAAATTTACCAAGCGGCAAGTACAAGAATATAAATTAGCAACGAACGACTTATTGCAAACGAGCTACTTACTACTCTCTTGTGATAACGATAATTTTTCCCACTCACCTACTTAGTATTTGATTGAAACTAGCATCATTACCCACATTACTAGTTTGATTGCTAGTTGCTGTTTGTGAATACCCAGGTTAGATGTTTAAGAATGGTAAAAAAATACAATTAAACCAGGAAAAATTAACCGGAACAATCCTTCGATCGTTTTTTATAACTAACACGTTTAATAATTCAGGCTAATCACATAGTTTACTCCATATCGCTAGCGTACTGAAATAGATAATTGGTAATTTAAGACACCATTCCCGCTAGTTTGCTGAGTAACATTGCTATTTGGAGCATTCAATTGGACTTTGATGGGAGATTGGGCAGGAGAATAATTTGCGGATATTTCGACTTGATGCTCCCCAACTGATAAATAAGGCGATAAATCAATCTCAGTGGTTTTATTGTTCATCTTTTTCACGACTTTCCCATTGACGATTATTTCGCCTGTTAAACGATTTGCGTTAGTGTCAATTTTGAGCATATGTGGCTGTGATAATTTAGCAGCACTTAAACTGACTCTACCGCGTTGATACCCGGAAGAATTACTAGTAAAAGTCCTGGAGCTACTTGAACTACTTGAACTACTATTCATATTATTGATGTCTGACTGTATGACTGTACTTTGACTATTATTAAC
>JBCBQE010000312.1:0-7443 GCA_039820385.1 Cyanobacteria bacterium J06635_10 | reverse complement strand
AAGTTGAACCTCCAAAAGTGGAACCACAAACTCCATCAGTTGAAGTTGAACCTCCAACAATGGAGCCACAAACTCCATCAGTTGAAGTTGAACCTCCAAAAGTAGAACCACAAACTCCAAATCCGCCAGATACTCCTCCGATATCTACTTAATTTTTCATATTAAAGATGTATCCGGGTGTCACAGGGCACCTTACTATAATTAAGCTCAATTCCAAGGTTCGGTAGGAGCGTCTGAATCGTTTTGAAATACAGTATTTATTGAGGAGTCATCTGGTTTAAAATTATCAAAAAGAGAACCTGTCAAATCCTCAAGCGCTTGGAGTGCTTCAGTAGCTGACTGATACCTAGTATGGTGGTTTTCAAGTACCATTTTGCTGAGGATTTTAGCAAAGGCAATACTCGTAGTTGCTTTGTCAATCCATTTGACTTCTTCATTTTCATCTATTGGTAACTCATGAGGTGGTATACCTGTTAAGGCGAAGATACCTATCATTCCCACTGCATAAATATCGCTACTGTATCGCGGATACCCTAAACATTGTTCTCGTGGAGCATAACCTTTAGTACCAATACCAATTGTGAAGGCAGTTTGTTCTTGAGAATTAAGTACTTGAGTTGATATTTGCTTTACAGCACCAAAGTCAATCAACACTAACTTACCGTCTAATTCTCGTCGCATAATGTTACTGGGTTTAATGTCGCGATGAATTACGCCATTTTGATGTACAAACACTAATGTTTGCAGTATATCCTTAAGCATTTCAATCACAACTGGTTCGGGAAGACGGCAGCCGGTGGGTATTTCTCCGTTTAAAGGGCGACCAATGATGTATTCTTGAACTAAATAAAATTCTTCTTCTTCTTCAAAGTAGGCTAGGAGCTGAGGTATTTGATTGTGATTACCCAAAATTTGTAACGTTTGTGCTTCTGATTTAAACAAACGTCTGGCTACTTGCAATTGTTCCGATTTATTATTAACTGGCTTGAGCTGCTTGACAACGCATAAAGGATTCCCTGGAAGTCTGGTGTCTTCGGCGATGTAAGTTTCGCTAAATCCACCCGAACCCAAAATATTAATTATTTTATACCTTCCATCCAATATTTTGCCGGATATTTCTTTTAAGCGCTTTCCTAGTAAATCTTTCAAGTCATCTTGCTGGGAGATTATCTCTTGTACAACGCGGTTGGAAGCGTACTTTTCTAAGATGTCTATTAGTTGAGTTTTTCTTAATATCTCTCTTGCGGCTTCGGTTCCCAGATAGCAAAGCCCAACGGTAGAAATTGCGACTATTGGTACGCTAGTAGGAACAATTAATAAACTGTAAACAAACAAACTGTAACTAATTCCTCCCCAGATAATTCCAAGCAGCAAACTTGCAGCAAATCTAGTTGTACCGAGTCTTATTCTGGCAATTAAAAGTGCAGATCCACCGACTACAAATAGTACAAATAAACCCCGCTGTAATGGACTAGAAAGTGGAGAAACAATTGCTTTTCCTTCCATTAAAGTTGCGATCGCGTGAGCGTGAATTTCGACTCCAGACATTTTTTCGGGATGCAACCAGTCAGAAGATACAGCAACTCGGTGGTAATCATCCCCTTTGTGGGTTCTAGCCGTGAAGCCTATCAAGACAATTTTGTCTTTGAAAACCTTTCCTCCCTGTAAATTAGTATCCCAGAATTCCGGCTCAAATACATTCCAAAAAGAATAATGCTCAAATGTCCCTGCCCCTCCATAAAAATGAATGCGATCGCCTAAAGGTTCGGGATATTCGATATTGGCGGCTACTAGTATGGATTGATCGAATGAGGGCATAGGCCTAGGAACTATACCTTCATTTTTAGCTAACAGTTTTGGAAAAACATTTGACAATCTATGAACTTTATCATCTATCTCAAGGGGGAAATTAACATAACCAGTGGATACTGAACCCGTGTGAAATTTGCGAAATTGCTCATGTGGTAGAAATAATTTCCAGGTAATCCCTCGGTATGATTCATCTTTTTCGTAGAGTGCGGCTAAAGTTACTTTGTTGCCATGACGTTTTAATGCCTCAATAAACTGTTTATCGTCGGCTTTTCCGTAGCTACTTTCGGAATCAAAAAGTATACGCCGAAGCCATTGAAAAATTAATCCAAGCTGGGGCACGTCATGTCGCAATCGATATACTTTTTCAATGGCTTCGGCGTATACTTTGCGTTGAAAGGGAAAAGACTCAAGGGCTTCTAAATAAGATTGAGACTCTGTGTCATAAGACTGCTTGGGAAGGGATAATGATTGATCATCTATTGCTAAGATGACAATATCTTTTGGAGGAATCACCTTTCCTCGCAGTACATAAAAAACGCTTTCTGCTCGAATTTCCATCCACTGACTTAAACCATTATGAGAAGCTGCTAGCAATACAGCCGCACCAACCGAAGTAGCACTAAGAATATGACCTAAATGAGCGAGGATCTTAAATGAATGTGCTGATACCGTAGAAGTAGCTTGTTTGGAAAGACTCAGCAGTTTCTTGGCAGCAGACACATATTTTTTGGTTATCTTATATGTAGGTTCTTCTGCCATATCGTATTATCAATTGATTTATGTACAACAACTTATAAAGTTTACACATTATTTAGTGCAAGCTAGCACCTTCGGGGTAGCCTTAAATGTAAGGGTATGCTTATATTTCCTAGATACTGGATACACCAGTTAACTTGTTTTAAAGCCTGCCCCTGAATAAGATCGCAGAAAGTAATAGCCCTGAATTTTTGCAGAAACTGCAACCCATTTTTTTTACCCGATGGATAATACTTAAACGAAAATTTATACATATGAAAATATTATACTTTTATAAACTATCATTTGATGTTTCTTTTCGTTGCCATAGATGGGTATTTATTCGACTCCAGAATCGATGCTGCTTGAGTTATTGGACAAAGGGTAATTTGAGCCAGAATATTTGAATTGTAGGAATATTATTCATGGTTCATATTTTTTCCCATTAACCTGTAGCCTTTTTACTTTCTAGTAAGGCTTCGATTAAATCGAGCCATTTATGCTTCTTTCTTAAATTATTTTTACAAGTCAGTAATTCGAGCAACAATATTTTATAGAAGTCCTATGAAGAGTTGCAATGTCTTGAGAATACAATATCGAGGCAAATCTCTGTGGCTTCAACCGACTTACCCCTCGCCTATTCCAGTTATAAAAATTTCTTACCCTACAGGGTTACTCTATTAATTGTATGTAATTGTTAAAAATCTTCACTAATTCTTGCTTTTTAGATATTCCCAAGCTATGCGCGCTGAAGGCTTCTGTCCACAGATGAAATCAGCCGTCAAGGGTTCCCATGAGATTTTTTTTAGGAAAAAAATTCTCATGGGTGCCCGTCATTTGTCCTTTTGGGCGATGGCAGTGCCTCGATATTTATTGAAAGTCAAAACGATTAGGATTGAAGATGAAGCGTTATTCTCCCAGTTTAACTCGTTAAGTTACGAGTTACTTACCGACTTTAGGAGTAAACTTAACTAATATACAGTTAAAAATTTTGTTACTTAGTCAATTTTATTGGTAGATTTCGATGGCAGGGTGCCTATAAGCATATAAAGGTTAAGAGTAAAAAACGCTCTTGGTTTGTTTTAACCACAGTTCAATGTTTTAGTCAATCTCCTAAATTGAAAAATGATAGATAAAAGCTATACATGACAATATAATTTATATATATTAGCGAATTTGTCATTTTATAATTGCTATAATCTATTGTTCAATCTAAATTCATTTATATTTAATGGTGTAATTTCCTATGGAATCTCCTATGACTCGTCTGTCTATTTTTGTAGACGGAAACAATATGTTCTATGCTCAACAAAAGAACGGTTGGTTTTTTGACCCGCGACGAGTATTAGAATACTTCCAATACGAGCAAATACATACAAATTTAATAAATGCTTTTTGGTACACTGGCTTAAAAGACCCCCAGGATCAACGAGGTTTTCGAGATGCTCTAATTAGTTTAGGATATACAGTACGAACTAAAATACTCAAAGAATATTATGATGATTCCTCGGGACGTTACTCTCAAAAAGCTAATTTAGATATTGAAATTGTTGTAGATATGTTTAATACAGTAGACCAATATGACAGAGTAGTTTTATTTAGTGGAGATGGAGATTTTGAAAGAGCAATTGAACTATTACGCTCGAAAAACACTCATATAACTGTCGTTTCTACAGAAGGTATGATAGCACGAGAGTTGCGTAATGCTACCGATCGATATATTGATTTAAATGAAATTAGAGACAGTATAGAAAAAACTGAAGCTTAATAATCTTTACAATTATTTAGAAAATTAATAGTAAAAAAAATTAAATTATAAAGTATTGTTAGGCACAAGGAAATGAACGACAAAAAGAGGGTTATGAAAACAAATCCAGAACGAATTATTATTTTTGATACCACACTCCGCGATGGAGAACAATCTCCGGGAGCAGCGTTAAATATCGATGAAAAATTGACTATTGCTAAGCAGTTAGCGCGTTTGGGTGTGGATGTAATTGAAGCGGGTTTTGCTGTTACAAGTTCCGGAGATTTTGAAGCTGTTAGCAAAATTGCTCAAACTGTAGGAACTGAAGATGGGCCAGTAATTTGTAGTTTAGCAAGAGCGATTAAAAATGATATAAAAGCAGCAGCAGATGCTTTAAAAGGGGCAGCAAAGGGAAGAATTCACACTTTTATTTCAACCTCTGATATTCACTTGAAATATCAGCTAAAGAAAAGTAGGGAAGAAGTGCTATCAATCGCTGAAGAAATGGTTGCTTACTCTAAATCTTTTACGTCAGATGTGGAATTTTCTCCAATGGATGCGGTACGTTCGGATCCAGAATATCTTTACCAAGTTTTAGAGCGAGCAATTGCAGCCGGAGCAACAACAATTAATATTCCCGATACCGTTGGTTATACAACTCCGAGCGAGTTTGGAGCTTTAATTAAGGGAATTAAAGATAATGTTCCTAATATCGATAAAGCAATTATTTCGGTTCACGGACATAACGATTTAGGATTAGCTGTAGCTAACTTTTTAGAAGCAGTAAAAAATGGTGCAAGACAATTAGAATGTACTATTAACGGTATTGGAGAACGTGCCGGAAATGCAGCTTTAGAAGAGTTAGTAATGGCTTTGCACGTGCGGCGACAATATTTTAATCCCTTTTTAGGACGAGATTTAGATTCGGAAGCAGCATTAACTAATATTGACACTAAACAAATATATAAAACTTCTCGTTTGGTGTCCAATTTAACGGGAATGTTGGTTCAACCAAACAAAGCAATTGTCGGTACGAATGCATTTGCTCATGAATCAGGAATTCATCAAGATGGAGTTTTAAAGAACAAGCTCACCTATGAGATAATGGATGCTCAATCAATTGGTTTGACAGAAAATCAAATTGTTTTGGGCAAGCTATCCGGAAGAAATGCTGTTCGTACTCGTTTGAAAGAGTTGGGTTTTGAACTGTCGGAAAATGAGTTAAATAAAGCATTTGTTAGATTTAAGGAAGTCGCTGATAAAAAGAAAGAAATTACCGATCGGGATTTAGAAGCTCTTGTAAATGATGAAATTCAACAAGCACCCGATTTGTTTAAGTTGGAATTGGTGCAAGTTTCCTGTGGTAGCAATGCAAGCCCTACCGCAACTGTGACTCTACGCAACCCAGAAGGAGAAGAACTAACCGATGCGGCGATTGGTACGGGACCAGTGGATGCTGTATATAAAGCAATTAACCGTGTGGTAAATGTACCGAATAATTTGATTGAGTTTTCTGTACAATCAGTAACGGCTGGTATTGATGCGATCGGGGAAGTAACTATCCGGTTAAAGTATGAGGATAAAATCTACTCAGGTCATTCGGCGAATACAGATATTATCGTTGCCTCGGCTCAAGCTTACGTAAATGCATTGAATCGGTTGTATGGAGCATTACTTAAAAAGCAGAAGCAGCAAGTAACTGCATAGCTAGACAATTGGGTGATAATTATTGTCCAAAATTTAGTGGAGTCTTGTGAGATGGGCATCCTTGCCCATCCAATTTTGATTCACGGGCCTGCTCTATGCTTTTCATAAACTTCTCTATTGCTCGTAAATATGAATTATTCCCAGGTTTATAAATCCGAAAATGTCCAGCTTGTGGAACTGTAAATAGTCGTTTGGGTTGGGGTGCCTCATCATATAATCTATGACTCATATATGAAGGTACAATATTATCGGCTGTTCCAGGAATAAATAAAACGGGAACTTGCAACTTTTTTATTTTTGCAATAAATCAATCGGAAACAGTCGCAACCAATTGCGCTGTTTGACTATTTCAGCCATCGAAGTAAATGAACTTTATTCTACTTTGCGACGATAAAAATTATTATTTACGAATTATTTCAGCTAATCTATTAACTCCTTCCCTAAGCTGTGTTTCTGTAAGTTCCCCGTAACCGAAGATGAATTCACCCGTGGGGTGGTTTGTGAGATAATGAGGGTTGGCAGACATCATTTCTACGCCTACTTTTGCGGCGCGTTGAATAATCTCTTCGTTACTTAAATTAATATTGAAGCGCACCATGAGGTGAATTCCCGCTTTTTCTCCGACAATTTTAGCTCGTTTGCCAAAGTGTTTTTTTAAAGCTTTCACTAAAACCTGACGGCGTTTATCGTATATTGAACGCATTTTTCTAATATGACGTTCTAAATATCCTGCGTTGATAAATTCTGTAAGTACCTGTTGTTCTAAATTTGGTAAATGGCGATCGCACAACCATTTTGCACGAGTGAATATAGAAACTAAATTTTTAGGAATTACTAAATAACCGATTCTTAGTGAGGGAAATAAGACTTTAGAAAAGGTACCGATATAAAGTACGGAATCACTTTTATCTAATCCTTGTAATGCGGGAATTGGTTTTTCACCATAACGAAATTCGCTGTCATAATCATCTTCAATAATTAATCCTCCGGTTTGTTGTGCCCAATTGAGTAATTCTAAGCGTCGCGGTAAGGATAAAATTGCGCCGGTGGGGAATTGATGGGAAGGTGTGACGTAAATTAAGCGAATATTTTGGTGTGGAGAATTTTCTAATTCTTGCACTACTAAACCAGAATTATCTACTGAAACTGGTATAATGTCAGCGCCTTGAGTTTCAAAAATCATTCTGGCGCTAAAATAACCGGGATTTTCTATAGCTATAGTTTCTCCCGGGGAAATTAATAAACGTAAAATTAAATCGAGTGCTTGTTGAGTACCGTTGGTAATTAATATTTGTTCTGGTTGGCAATTAACTGCACGGGAACGAGTAAGATAATGTGTAATTGCTTCTCGTAAAGGTTGATAACCATTTGGTTCTGTAGAATAATCTAGCCAATTTCGGTTAGCATTAGAGTAACGTGATAGTAATCACACATTATCTTAC
>JBCBQE010000311.1:0-7448 GCA_039820385.1 Cyanobacteria bacterium J06635_10 | reverse complement strand
ACTAACTAAATAATTAAGGGAACGATTGGAATCTAAACTAGGACAAATAACCGCACCACCAGCGATATCGCTTGATTTGATTCCGATTTCCTCTCGCTGGGTTAATTCTACAGCTGCTTTAACTGCCCATAACGCTAATTGCCCTCCTAAAGAAAATCCTGTAAACCAGAATTTCGGGGGACACCCCATTGATAAAGCGGTGGCGGCGATACGAACGAAGTCTTCTCCTTCGTACAAACCATCGCTGGTTAAGGTTGGCGATAATTCTGCTGTTTTACCGTGGGCACGCCAATCAAACAATACTACCGCATAACCTCGAGCATAAGCTTTACGCCCTAAGATTTCCAGAGACCATTCATTTTCTAAATCGCCAATAATGCCGTAAGTGCCTATAATCGTGCCGCGAGGATTTTCTGGAATCGCTACCAAGCCAAAGATCGGTACTCCTTGCGCGCCGGTAAAAACTTGTTGCTGGTAACTAGGAGAGGGCAAGTTGAGGACATTTTCCCAATTGCTTTTCCCCCACAACGCTGCACCAACAGTCATTAACACGCTATTTCGCAAAAACCAAGGTGGATTATAGCTTAACACAAGCATCTATAAGATATTCTGTCTAATTCACAGTTTGTTTAAGAATATTTTTATTTTAAGCTTTATGTTATATTTAAAATTTTTTTTATAATCATTAAAGCAATCTTTGTATTTTCCAAAGGTTCTTAATTTGCCTTAACACTTAGTAATAATTACTTCATAATGCCGAGAATTCTTGTCATAGATGACGATCCAGCGATTTCTGAATTGGTAGCCGTTAATCTGGAAATGGCTGGTTACGATGTTAGCCAAGCTGAAGACGGTATCAAGGGGCAAGCTCTAGCACTCCAGCTACAGCCCGATCTAATTATGTTGGATTTGATGTTGCCGAAAGTCGATGGATTTACCGTATGTCAGCGTCTGCGGCGTGATGAGCGTACTGCCGATATCCCGGTTTTAATGTTAACGGCTTTAAGCCAAACTCAGGATAAGGTGGAAGGCTTTAATGCAGGTGCGGATGATTATCTCACCAAACCTTTTGAAGTGGAGGAAATGCTGGCGCGGGTAAGGGCGTTACTCCGACGTACCGATCGCATACCGCAAGCAGCGAAGCACAGCGAAATTCTTAATTACGGTTCCTTGACTTTAGTTCCCGAAAGATTTGAGGCAATATGGTTCTCTCAAACTGTAAAGTTAACTCACTTGGAGTTTGAATTACTTCATTGTCTGCTGCAACGACACGGGCAAACGGTTTCTCCCAGCGAAATACTTAGGGAAGTTTGGGGTTACGATCCGGATGATGATATTGAAACCATTCGCGTGCATATCCGCCACTTGAGAACCAAACTAGAACCAGATCCGCGCCACCCCCGCTATATCAAAACGGTATATGGTGCTGGATATTGCTTGGAGTTACCAAATACTCCTCCATCATCTGAAGAGTTATCGACTACAGAAGTTGGAACTAGCTCCTAGTCAAACCTCAGCCTCCAGAACAAATTAATTACAAATCTCACGTAAACTTCTTAAAGTCGTAACTTGGGAAATCTTTCCTATGCCATAATTTCTAATTTTTTAAGAGGCGATTTATAATCTTATTAAGTAATACTAGTAGTCCCAAAGTCCCGAGGCTGTATTACCGGGGATGAGAGCCACCTCTGTGGCTTCTTTTATTCGCCAACAAATACGTATAGTTAAAAGTCAAAGTAATAATGCATCATTTCCAGCTAGTATTCCACTTAAATATTCTCCGCTCATTTCCGGCGGCTGAGAATAATTAACATTTTTCGTATTAAAGAATATTTTATTGCTTAAGTATTGACAAATTAGTTATAACATGTTTTAAAAGTTTAGCGATCGCGTTTCCTCAGCTTCCAGACAATAGCTCAAAACCGATCGTCATTTAGCGAGGGCTGGTAACTGTAACTAAATACTTGGACATTATTGGACAAAGTTACCGTAATGTCCATATAATTTCTTGCAGCAGTATACAAGACTTTTAAATGGATATCAATGTTTAACTGTATGTGGTAAACTAATCTACAAGCTTTTACCAACTTGAGCGCCTAGCCTTGCATGAAGTAAGGAAAGCACGGCAAGTTGCCATTTGGCTCTCAATTAAATATTTTTAACGACCTTATCAATCGATAATGTGGCTAACTGCCCCGCTAGAGGTCAAGGAACTAGAGTTATTTTAACTACTATTCCAAGCCGCAAGGCGTTTCTAGTGGAAAAAACTTTATACCGTCAGTTTTTCTGTCCTTTTGTCCAAATATGTACAAATATGGGTAGGTATTTATCAGCGGTACATGTCACCAAAAGTAATAAAGCTAAAACCAGAATCTAGCCGATTAATTCTTGGGAAAAAATTCCAAACGATATCGATACAAAGCTACTGGTTTATTTACTGCTTTAAAGTAATCTGGATCTTGAGGTGAAAGATATACTGCTGTCACTTGATTCGCTTCAATTGCTGGATTAGATGTAGATAATTTTCTATATGCCGTAGTTGATTCTACTGAATTGAGATAAGGGCGCGAACTGCCTTTAAATAACTGTTGAAATACTTCGGTTGTAATAAATCTACCGTCTGCTGTGGTTTCTTTCGCACGACTTTTGACTATAGAGACTAGTTGGCGTTCCCCCCGTAAAAATGTAATCTGACGATTGGGGGAATTGGGGTCTACTTTTACTCCTTTAACTGTATCATTACCTAAAATAGCCCGCGCTAAATTTAAGCTATTATATGCTCTATCGGCAATGATTTTATAAGTAACCTCACCCCTTTCCCCTCTCCTTAGTAATGAGAGGGGTGTGAAGTAGCTTGACGAGGTGAGGTGTTTGATCCTTGATTGAAATTGATTCACAAATCTTACTTTAAAACTAACTGGTTGATTAAGATACTGACGATTACTTTCAAACCCTGGCGTTACAATCTCCGGTGCTAAAGGTGCAACTAAATCAACCATCTGACTTGTGACTTCCCATTCACCCTTCATCCATTGAGGATAAATCAAGTCTCCTACTGCCGGTTGTACAGAAGTTAATTTCTCCCACTGCGGAAAGTTTTTTAATCGTTGATTTAATTCTCCAGCATTCGCATTACTCTCACCGCTACAGAAAAATAATCCAAAAATCAAGCAAAAAGTCCAAATAAGCTTCATAGCAAACAATTTCTATATAGGAATCCTAATTGAAAATTGAAACTAGATAGGTACACCCTAATATCCTACAATCCTTTTGCCTCTTGCCTACCCACGCAAATAATTATGGCTTCGCCACGCTGTGCGAACAAAAATCAAACCGGATTTCTATATATATTACGAAGTATTAATTATTATTTGAATGAAGACTCATTCAATCAAACGAAGTATTGCAATTTATTCATCAAAGTTAACTTTATCAGAAATAATCTCAACATAAACATGCTCCGACGTGGGTGTAATAAAATAAACAATAATAATCAAAAAAATATTCACGATATCTGTTTGAAAAAATAGCTGATATTGACAGGCTTTTCATTGATCTCACGGAAAAGCGATCGCAATTTATTCTAGCAATCAAAATTTAAATAGGTTAACTCAATACATTGTATATTGACACTAAATATCACAAATAAATAGCATATATTTGCATAAATTTACGTAAAAGCTTGCCGGTGGGTATAATTACATCCCAATTTCTTTACGGATATTCATGGGATAAACCTTGTACTATGCTTTTGAAGCGATAGTTAAGCGCCATTAGCGGAGAATTAGACAGTTATAAAAATTACATTCCTTTCAAATGTAATTTAGGGCGTGTATCAGCAAAAAAATTACCGATTATTGAAAATATTTCAACTTATGAGTCTTAGTAGTTCTTTTACGGATTTTTCCTTAGCTGAATTGTTCCAACTTATTGAACAAGGACGTAAATCGGGTTGTTTAAGTGTATGTACTTTGCCAGATATTAAAACCCCCGAATCTAGAGCAAAATACTTTTATATTTGGTTCAGAAGCGGAAGAATTGTTGCCGCTACACATCGATTAAATGGTAAAGGTTTAGTTTCAAAAATTGCCCAAAGAAATTGGGTAGAACCTAGTATTGTCGAAACTGTTTATCGCAACGCATCAAAAACCACACCTCTGGGCTTGCAGTTCAAAACTCAATCTTTATTGAGCGCGGAGCAATTAAACTTATTATTTGCTAATCAATTACAACAAGTTCGCCAATTATTTGAAATTCAAAAAGGAGTATTTAAACTAGATTGCAAAGCCCCTTTGCCAATGTCAGAGATGACAGGATTAAGTTTGAGTGCTACAGAAGTAACTTTGATGGCTTTAAGAGCATTGAAAAATTGGCAAGCACTTGAAGAGGCGCTTCCAGATGTAAGATCCGGTATCCGAAATATAAATCAAAAGCAACCGCAAATTCGCTTAAATGCCTTTGAATGGCAGATTTGGGAATTTGCTTCCGGTGATATTTCGATCAAAGACATCGCCACTCAACTCAATCAACCAACCATCAAGATTCAGCAAGCAGCTTTCCGATTAATGCTTGTAGGGTTGATGGAAGAAGTACCCCAGCCAACATCAAATTCTAATGAGTACCATTATGATATGGATTTAACTTGGGTAAGTAAATACGGTTCGCGAGCAGCTAGAAAACATCGGGAATCGCAAGCACCCCAAGTCAGTAATTCATTGTTACAAAATCTTGTTGGGTACTTAAGGAGCAGAGCTTAATGACATCTGAAATTCTTCGTATTGTAGTTACAGGAGGTGTAGGCGCGGGAAAAACTACTTTTATTCGCACAATCAGTGAAATTGATGTGGTTGACACCGATAAAAGAGCAACTGATGAGTTAGCCGAGTTAAAGGAAACAACCACAGTTGCTTTAGACTTTGGGAAATTAACAATATCATCCAATCAATCATTACATTTGTACGGTACTCCCGGACAAAGCCGATTCGATTTTATGTGGGAAATTTTGATCAAAAAAGCCCACGCTTACATTCTCTTAGTGGATGCACATCGTCCAAATCACTTCCGCTACGCTCGCAAACTTCTGAATTATATGAAGCACCATGCTTCGATTCCGGCATTAATAGGAGTAACTCATACAGATTGCGCCGATGCTTGGGAAATAGAAGATATTGTCTTAGCTTTAGGGCTTCCTGACGAAGCCTCCCAAATTCCTGTAATAACTGTTAATGCTAATGAACGTGAATCTGTATTTCAAGCATTAATTGCGATCGTCGAACAATTAGCAGCATCCACCCATTCTCCTTTATGAGTGAGGGAATGATGGGGAGATGGTAAGCCACTGCTGCACCAGGGTTCCCTGAATGTGCAAGTGGCGCAACCCGTAGGGGGAGATGGGGGGGAGTTATTAGTTTAACTACCTTTAACTTTTGACCAATATCTTACTTGTAAAATATAAGCTATAAATAATTTTTTCTTATTCTCAAATTAACCTTTTTCGTTTTAAAATTTACCAAGTCTTGAGGCTCAGTATCTATTAGTTACAAGAATATTGAATTATTCAAACCCCAAGATAAAACTCAGGAGTCAGTAATACATGCCTCTGGGTAAAATTTTCAACCTCCTAAAAGGAGTATTTCAAAATCTTGCTCCTGAATCAGTAAATTCTTCGGAGTTGCCTCCAAAGGAAAGTTCTCCATCACTGGCAACTACAGATAATACTGAGTCTTTGCAAGAAAATGTTAGTGAAGTTACATTAAAACAGTTAATTGCGGAAACCACTCAAACACCTTTAGCGAGAATTCTGGAGAGAAAAAAAATGATTAACGTTTCCATGCTACAAGACGAATTGCAAAATTTTGTCAGTGCTGCTTCTGATGTCCAAGGTGCTGCTTTAGTAAGCCCCGATGGTTTAGCTTTGGCTTCGGTTTTACCTGGTGGAATGGATGAGGAACGTACCGCTGCCATGTCTGCATCCATGCTTTCTTTAGGGGAACGTATCGGTAGGGAACTAGCTCGTGGAAGCATCGATAGGATTGTTGTGGAAGGCGAAAAAGGCTATGGTGTGTTAGTTGGTTGTGGCGCTGATGCTGTTTTACTAGTTTTAGCTGGTAGTGGTGTTAAACAAGGTTTATTGTTTTTAGAAGTTAAACGAGTTGTTGCTAAAATTGCGCCGTTATTAGCTTGAGTGGAAACACGGATAGAGTTTTTAGATGATGTTTGGATTGGGAATTTTATGTAGTTCCAGTCCAAATTTTACACGGTGGCTTTAATTATCAAATGCACGGCTATCATAGGATTGTAAACTAAATATTCACAGATAAAGCAGGTCTGCGGAGTGTCATTAATCACAAAATATCGCAAATTGACTTGACTTATTTACGGTATCAAGCCATAACAAGACTTAACAGTGCCAGTGGATATTTTCTACTAATTTTTTTGATTAATAATAGGAGTTTCTGAGAATGACTATAGAACCACAAGCCTTTTTCTCTACTTTGGAAAAGCGCGTTAATTTAACAGCAGAAGATAAAGCGCTGCTTCAATCAGAAATAGATTGGGGAAAAGAAATTGCTCCAGATATGGCAGAGTATTTCTATGATTATTTAGGGCGCGATGAAGAAATGAGTGGGATTTTAAACGCTACAGAAGGGCGCGCTCATCGTCTTAAGGAAACATTTATTATATGGTTCTACGAGATGTTTACAGGTATGGATGATTGGGGTAGTGATTATGCCGATCGCCGCTGGAAAATAGGTTTAGTTCACGTACGTATTGGTATCGGGCCCCAGCACGTTGTGCCTGCAATGGCAACTGTAATCCGAGAAGCTGGCAAGCGTGCGAAAAACGATGGTAAAAGCGAAGATATTAAGGATGCTTTGAGCCGTATTTGCATGATTGATTTAGCTTTTATTGAACAGGCTTATATAGAAGTAACTTCAGAAGCTGTTTTAAGAGAAACTGGTTGGACTGAAGGTTTATTCAGACGTTTAATTGCTACTGGTGCTAATTCTATGTAATAAAAATTAGGAGGAGGGAAAGACGAAAGTTTTGAACTGTTTTCGTTGATTTTCTAGTTTCCTCATTCCCTTCTCTTACCTAATTTTTTACGCCGTTGTCCGATTATAGGGATGAAGTCGTGATTTGACATTGATTCGGAAAGTGGATTGTGGAGATAACTACACGGGTTTGATATAATGTGTGGTTAAAAACTTATCATGTCTGTGAGGGTGGGTAATAGGTAAGGTGGATAAATACAATTCATAGCCTAATTCAGCAACGCCATTTTTATCATATGCCTTAATATAAGAAAATTAGACTCTTTTAATATTGCTATTGGTCTGTCCCATAAAATATGATGCGACTTAATGTAGAGACGTTATATATAACGTCTTCACACCCTTGGGAAAACCCGATCACCCAGAATGTATGAAAAAGACTACTAGTACAGC